>CAMJES010000233.1 GCA_946404705.1 uncultured Ruminococcus sp.
TGACGAGGCTATGGACAGAGGTTCAATGTATAAGCCGTTTGAACGCCATAAGCACGAGGAAACGTGCAATCTCTTTAAGGAGGTCAAGTGATCATGCCTAATATGTCACCAAATAAGAATCCTATGCCTTCGCAGGATCCGAAGGAAAGAAGCTGCAACTTCAAGGAGGTTGCTCTCGGATATACAAAGGAAATGGCTGTCGATGAAGCACAGCGCTGCCTTAACTGTAAGAATAAGCCCTGCGTAAACGGATGCCCCGTAGGTATCGATATCCCGGGTTTTATCTCAAAAGTAGCTGCCGAGGATTTTGACGGCGCTTATGATATCATCACAAAATCAAGCTCACTACCTGCTGTCTGCGGAAGAGTATGTCCGCAGGAAAGCCAGTGCGAGGGCAAGTGCGTAAGAGGAATCAAGGCTGAATCCGTAGGAATTGGCAGACTTGAACGCTTTGTTGCAGACTGGCATAACGAGCATAGCACAGCTGCAGCTGTAAAGCCTGAGTCGAACGGACATAAGGTTGCAGTTATCGGTGCAGGGCCTTCCGGCCTTACCTGTGCAGGCGACCTTGCAAAAATGGGCTATGATGTTACAATTTATGAAGCTCTCCACCTTGCAGGCGGCGTTCTCGTTTACGGTATCCCCGAATTCAGACTTCCTAAGGCTATCGTCCAGAAGGAAGTTGAAGGACTTAAGGCTCTCGGCGTTAAGGTGATGACAAATACGGTTGTCGGAAAGACTATCTCCGTTGATGAGCTTTTCGAGGACGAAGGATTTGAAGCAGTATTCATCGGCTCGGGCGCAGGACTTCCGAGATTTATGGGTATTCCGGGCGAAAACCTCAAGGGCGTGTATTCCGCTAACGAGTTTCTTACCCGTGTAAACCTTATGAAAGCATATAAGGAAGACTCCGATACACCTATCAAGAATAATAAGAGCGTCGCAGTTGTCGGCGGCGGAAACGTTGCAATGGACGCTGCAAGATGCGCAAAGCGTCTTGGCGCAGAGAATGTATACATAGTTTACAGAAGAAGCGAAGCCGAAATGCCTGCCCGTAAGGAAGAGGTTGAACACGCTAAGGAAGAGGGAATCATCTTCAAGACGCTCAACAATCCTATCGAGGTATTGGGCGGCGAGGACAAGTTCGTAAACGGACTTAAGTGCGTTGAAATGGAACTCGGCGAACCGGACGAAAGCGGCAGAAGAAAGCCTGTCGTAAAGCCTGATTCCGAGTTTGTGCTTGATGTTGACTGCGTAGTAATGTCGATCGGTACTTCACCGAATCCGCTTATCAAGAATACTACAAAGGGCATCGAAACTAATAAGCACGGCTGCTTTATCTGCAACGAGGATGGACTTACATCTCGTGAGGGCGTCTATGCAGGCGGCGACGCCGTAACAGGCGCAGCAACAGTAATCCTCGCAATGGGCGCAGGAAAAACCGCAGCAAAAGCAATGGACGAGTACATCAAGTCGAAGAATTAATTCGGAATTCGAAATGCGGAATTCGGAATTATTTGAATAGCTAACATTTGCAGTTAAAACCGCGAAGCGGACGAAAGTTTACGTTAATTCTTGCAGAATTAGCGAAACTTTTCGTCCGCTTCGCGATTTTAACTATGGATGTTGGTGCTACAATAATTCCGAATTCATAATTCCGAATTATTATTCACCCTCCGAGCTGTGAACGCTCTTTTGCAAGCTCGGCTGTAAGCTTTTTTATGCTCCAACTCTGATTAGACGGTGTTAAAACGGCTTTTAACGGTATAACGACCTTCGCTTTCCGCAATTCCGCAATAACCAAGTCGATCTGTTTGCCCGAAAGTCCGCTGAAGATTACACAGCCGTTTTCTGCTTCGCCCATTTTTTCACTTTTGGCAAAGCCTTCAAACCCTGCAAAATATCCAAGCTGTGTTTCTGCGTCGTTGTCATCGGCGGCAACAAGCCTCATTCCAAGCTTTTCTGCAATGTTTTTTAGTGTCCCAAGGTGTTTTTGCTGCTTATATGCGATAATGCGTCCGCCTGCGCTGTTTATTATCCTTGATTTCATAGGTATTCTCCTTCCTTGATAATTGAAATATAACATATTTTTTTGAAAAGGTCAAGTTCATAATAAAAATGCCGGCAGGATCTATCCCACCGGCATATTCGGTTGATCTTATTCTGTAAATCTGTTCTGGAACTTTGAAATGATGAATCCCACGCCTGCGATAACGGCAATTATGATCACACATACAACGATCAGGAGAATGATTCTTGATGTCTGTCCGATGGAAACCTCAATTTGGGAGGATTCTTTCTGATCTCCGATATTGGCAACGGCCGTTCCGTCGGGCTTGGTGATCGTTAGGTCGTCAACATAAGCAACTGTGCCGTTATATAATTCAAAAACAGGGATAGAAAATCCGATTCGTGTATTTTGGGCATTGTCCGGAACAGTCAGCGCAACATCGACCCATTGACCTGCCTGCTGATTGCTTACATCGTATGTCATCCAAACGATTCCATCGGTAAAAACCGAAAAGTTGTTAGAAAGCTTTGCGGCTTCTTTGTCAAACATTACTTTCATGGTGACTGTACAGCCGGCAAAACTGTCAAGTTCAAATGAAGAAGCTTCAAGATAAAGTCCGCCGAAACGGTTTTCGGCTGCTATCGGTTCGGTAACATTCTCGGAGAGCATAAGCGAGCCGCTTCCGTCATTTTTGGTTTGTTCGTCAATAGAGGCGCTGAACCCTGCTTCGGCGGTAGAACCGTAGCTTTGGAACATTGAAATTGATGCGTCCGTATCAAAACAGAATGTTGCATACTCATCGGCAAAAGCTGTGAATGCGATGGCGGAAAGCGCCGCAATTGACGCTGCAGCGGCAGCAATGATCTTTTTAATTTGCATATTAAAATCCGTCCTTTTTTTGTTGTAAAAGCTGATCGGTATCAAGCGGACAACCGCTCGGACAACCGCTCGGAGAACCGCTGTTATCAGCATTTCGGTATATATTTCTATTTTATTATAATATGCAAAATTTGTCAATATGTTTTTACGCATATTGACAAATTTTTTGCAGTTTTATTTATTCTTCAGCTGCTCCGCCCATTGAGAGGATAACATCGCTCACAAGATTTCCGGGGAGCTGTTCATAGCGCAAGAATTCGAGTGAGAAGCTTCCCTTACCGCGTGTGATCTGGCGAAGCTGCATTGTGAAGCTCTGCATCTCGCGGAGAGGAACTTCGGCTTCGATCTCGGTCATGCCGTTTTTAACGGGAGTCATTCCGATAACTCTGCCGCGGCGCTTGTTGAGGTCACCCATGATATCGCCCGTGCTTTCGTCCGAAGCGGTAACATAAAGCTTTCCGATAGGTTCGAGGATAGTCGGATCAGCCTGCTTAAGTCCTTCCTTATATGCAAGTGAAGCAGCGGTCTTGAACGACATTTCCGAGCTGTCAACAGGGTGATACGAGCCGTCAACAAGTATCGCCTTCAAGCCCATTACGGGACAGCCTGCGAGAACGCCCTTCTTTATGCAGTCCTGAAGTCCCTTTTCAACTGCGGGGAAGAAGTTCTTCGGAACTGCGCCGCCGACAACCTTTTCTTCAAATACAAGTCCGTCCGAAATGCAAGGTTCAAATTCGATCCAAACGTGACCGTACTGACCGTGGCCGCCTGTCTGTTTCTTGTATTTGCCCTCAGCCTTGACCTTTTTGCGGATAGTTTCTCTGTATGCAATCTTGGGTTCGGTGAGAGTTACCTCTGCGCCGAATTTTGTTTTAAGCTTTGCAACAGCGTTTTCAAGGTGCTGCTCGCCAAGACCCTTGAGGATCTGTTCCTTTGTAAACGGGTCAAGTCCGAAGCTCAAAGTCTTGTCTTCTTCGATAAGACGGGCAATACCCGAGCCTACCTTGCTTTCATCTCCCTGAGTCTTTGCGTGAACAGCCATTCCGTAGCACGGCTTCGGGAAATCGGGAGAAGCGACCGTTACAACTCTGG
>CAMJES010000234.1 GCA_946404705.1 uncultured Ruminococcus sp.
TTTTTTCAGATTAAGTTCGTTTATATCACGGGAAAGCGTTGCCTGAGTAACATTTATCCCTCTCTTTTCAAGATGCTCTTTAAGCATCTCCTGAGTTGTTATCTCGTTGTTTGAGATGATATCTATTATAATACTTTGTCGTTCTTTTTTTACCATAAAGCCTCCGAAAACTATTTTATTGGATTCATAAGCTTGTTGTTGACAGCATCAAAAAATGAATTTCCTTTAATATCTATAAGTCTTAATCTTTTGTTTGATCTTGAAATAACAAGATAATCATCCTTGCCGAAACGGCATTCAAATTTACCGTCGACCGAAAAATATATCTCGTTGTCATCGCTTGAAGAATGACGTATCTCAAGCCGCCTGTCAGCAGTAAAAAGCATTGTTCGCGATGAAAGAGAGTGCGGACAAATCGGAGTCATCTGAATAGTTTCCATAAGCGGTTCAACGATCGGGCCGCCTGCGGATAATGCATAAGCAGTTGAACCGGTAGGCGTTGAGAATACAACACCATCCGAACGTATCGAGCTGACAACAATGCCGTCTGTCGATATTTCATAGCTGCAAATATTTGAATACGGCCGCGCAACAACAACATCGTTAAGCGCAGTAAAACTTGAAATAACCGTATTTTCGCGCATCTGAACAACATCAAGCATCATTCGGGTTTCGATCGTATAATCGTGGGTCTTTATTCTTGAAATGTTATCCAGTTCATCAATTTCCATTGAAGCCATAAATCCGAGATGCCCCGTGTTTACGCCAAGCAAAGGCTTGTCATATTCCGAAGCATAATGCGAAGCCTTTAAAATAGTTCCGTCGCCGCCAATAGCAATTATTACTTCACATTCAGCGGTGATATCATCCATATCACCGTAATTTATAAAGTTTTCACCGACAAAATCCTTTTTATATTTGCTGTCTGTATAAATATCAATACCAAGTTCATGAAGCTTCAGACAAAGCTTTTGCGCAGTTGGAAGTGCATTAGGTTTTGTAAAATTCGGAAATAAAACTATATTCATTCTGTTTTAGTCCTTTCTTCCAATATTCAAAAAAGCCTCGTCAACAACTTTTTTTATATCTAAAACCGAGGGGGTTCCGTTATTGAGGACAATGTAGGAAATATATTCGATATTTCCGTCACCGCCGCTTATAGGTGAATAATCAAGCGACTTTACAGCAAGTCCGTTTTGCGAAAAAAATGCAATAAGCTCTTTCAGAACACGAAAATGAACCTTTTTGTCTTTAACAATGCCGTTTTTGCCTATATCGGACTTTCCTGCTTCAAACTGCGGCTTAATAAGAACCGCGGCAGAACTTTCTTCTTTCATAAATTCCGAAAGCTTCGGGATGATCTTTTTTAAGGAAACAAAAGAAACATCTACGCTGAAAAAGCTTGGATAAGGTTCAAAATTATCGGGAAAAAGCTCGGTAAAATTGGTTCTTTCCAAATTGCATACCCTGCCGTCCGAGCAAAGCTTTTCATCAAGCTGATCGTGTCCGACATCGACCGCATAAACATATTCTGCGCCGTTTTGAAGCATACAATCGGTAAAGCCGCCCGTTGACGCGCCAATATCCATACAGACCTTTCCGCTTAGGTCTATTCCGAAAACATTGACCGCCTTTTCAAGCTTTAATCCTCCCCTACCGACATATTTCAGAACGCTGCCGATAAATTCGACCATGTCGGAGTCAAGAACCTCAGCAGAAGGCTTTGTCACAACCTTGCCATTAATTAAAACATCTCCGTTTTTGATATGCTCCTTTGCTCTTTCACGGCTTTTAACTATTTTATTTTCAACAAGATAGCTATCAACTCTCAATATTGCTCACCATTTTACCGATAGTTTCGGTTATTGATCTTCTGTCCATTTTAAAGCGTTCCATAGTCTGTTCGGTGCTTTCGTTTGGAATAAAACCGCTCGCAGCAACTATCTCATACGAGCCTTTGAAACCCAATTCAAACAGTTTTATAAGCAGATGCTCGGCAATTCCGTTTTCTTTGCTGCTTTCCTCATAAAAAACAATACGCTGATAGTTTAAACATATCAGAGCAGCTTCATCTTCGATCGGAAAAATTCTGACAAGCTTTAGTATATCAAAATTTTCGCATTCCCCTGCCATGTTGATTTCCAAAATACGCTCAAACAATCTGCCGAAAGTGATAACAAGACAATTGCTGTCAAAGCTGATATGACAATACGAATTTGTGTTAAATCTGTTGTCTGTTAAACCAAAATCTTCGTTTCCTTTAGGATAACGTACAACCGTCAGACCGTTATCATCATAGAGCGCAGTCCTCAAACACAGCTTCTGTTCAGCATAATTTGACGGAGAGTATATAACTGCATTGGGAATTCCGGTAAGCATCGGAATATCAAAAACGCCCTGATGCGTTTCACCGTCTTCGCCTACAAATCCTGCTCTGTCAACTGCGAGAACTATATGGGTATTGTCTATAGAAACATCGTGTATCATCTCATCGTAGGCGCGCTGCAAAAAACTTGAATATACAGCAAAAACAGGTATCTTGCCGCTTTTTGCCAGTCCTGCGCAAAAGGTTACAGCGTGTTCTTCTGCGATACCGACGTCAAAAAAGCGCTCGGGAAAACTTGCCGCAAAATATTGCAGTCCCGTTCCGTATTTCATTGCCGCCGTTACAGCGCATATCTTATCATCAATTTCCGCATATTCGGATATTGCCCTGCCAAAATTCTCCGAGAAGCTGTCGTGATTGGAATTATCGGGATTATTCTTTGAATATCCGCTGCTTGGGATACTGTGAAATGCGCCGGGGTTCTTTTCTGCAGGCTTAAATCCCTTTCCTTTTTTCGTGTTAATATGAATAAACACGGGCTTTTCGATTCTGCGCGCCATTTTCAGCGTTTCTTCGATTTCCTCTATGTTGTGACCGTCAACAGGCCCTAAATATACAAATCCTAAGTCTTCAAACATAGTCGAATGATAAAGCACAGTTTTAAGTGCTGACTTTGAGGAAAGAAGTATATTCTTTATCGGTTCACCAATGACCGGAGTGTTGTCAAGCGTATGTTCAACCGCTTTTTTAATGTCAAGATACCGCTGATTTCCTCGTATTGATGTAAGATACTTTGCAAGTGCGCCGACATTTTTGGAAATGGACATATCGTTGTGATTAAGTATAACGATAAGATTTGCAGAGCTTTTACCTGCATTGTTAAGTCCCTCATAAGCAAGTCCGCCCGTGAATGCTCCATCGCCGATTATAGCGACTGCACGGTGCTTTGTATCTCCGTTTATACGCATTGCTTCAGCCATTCCGAGCGCAGCGGAGATAGAATTGCTGCTGTGACCGCTTACAAAGGCGTCATGCTCGGATTCGTTTGGACGGATAAATCCCGAAATCCCGTCTTTTTTGCGAAGAGTTGAAAACTTGTCATAACGTCCTGTAAGCAGCTTATGTGTGTATGCCTGATGTCCAACGTCCCAGACAAGCTTGTCGTTCGGAGAATCAAAAACTCTGTGCAAAGCAACCGTAAGTTCGACCGTTCCGAGGTTTGAGGCAAGATGGCCGCCGTTTTTCATTACATTTTTTATAATACAGCGGCGAATATCTCTGCAAAGCAGCTTGCATTCCGAATAATCAAGTTTTTTTAAGTCACTCGGCAGATTTAAACTGCTGAGTTTTATCTCACGTTTTTCCAAAATATCCTCCAGATCAGATCTCAACAGGCATTATAAATGCAATAAGAATACCGAGAAGTACCCCTCCGAGAACCTCAAACGGCGTGTGTCCGAGATATTCCTTGAAATCCTTTTGCTTTTTCGGCTTCTTTGACGGTTTTTTGTTTGTGTCATAATTCGGGATCTCTATGCCCTCTTCATTAAAGTATTTGTTCATTCTGTTAAGCTGGTGAGCATGAAGTCCTGAGATCGGAAGAGCGTCGTGTAGGGAAAGAGTGTAGATCTC
>CAMJES010000235.1 GCA_946404705.1 uncultured Ruminococcus sp.
TTTGAGGACGGCTTCAAGGTGATAAAGGCGAGAGCCGCTGCAATGCAGAAAGCTGCAGAAAATCAGCACGGCGTAATGTGCGCGGTTATGGGTCAGACACCCGAGGATATCGAAAAGATATGCGCTTCGGTTGACGGCTATGTAACGCCCGTTAACTATAACTCCGCAGTTCAGACCGTTATCGCAGGCGAACCCGAGGCTGTTGACGCGGCTATCGAAAAGTTCACCGAGATAGGCGCAAAGACGATAAAGCTCAAGGTTTCCGCAGCGTTCCATTCAAAGCTTATGCAGCCTGCCGCAGACGAATTTGAGGTTGAACTGAAAAAGATGAACGTTACCTTCAACAAGCCGAACGTTACATTCTTCTCCAACCTCTACGGCGCAGAGATGCCCGACTTCGACAATATGCCCGAAAAGCTTGCAAAGCACATCGTTTCGCCCGTAAAATTCACCTCCGAGCTTGCTCTTATGCAGGAACAGGGCTATGATAACTACATTGAACTTGGCCCGAACAAGGTTCTCACGGGTCTTGTAAAGAAAACGCTAAAAGACGTTAACGCTGTTAACGTTGAGAATGCAAAGACGCTTGAAAAGGCACTTGAACTGCTTAAATAAAATTCGGAATTAGGAATTCGGAATGCGGAATTATTTTTCTCTGCGCAGATTTATCAACCGTTATTTAAAGTGGGACGGGAAACCCGTCCCATACAGAAATATTGCGTGGTTTGGAACAATGACAGGAATATAATAATTCCGAATTCCGCATTCAGGATTCCAAATTAGATAAAAAGGAATGATAAAAATGGAAAAATACGCAATTTTAGGTTATCCTCTTAAACACACAATGTCACCGCCGATACATAAAAGGCTGTTTGAGCTTGAGGGCAAGAGCGGCGTTGAGTATGAAATATGCGAATATGCGCCCGAAACGCTCGCGGAAAATGTATCCTATCTTAATTCACTCGGTGGATATAATATCACTATACCTTTTAAAGTTGATATAATAAAGTATATTGACGAACTGGACGAATCCGCAAAGCGTTATGAATCAGTAAACTGCGTTGTGAACCGCGGCGGAAAGAACATCGGCTACAACACCGACTGCTATGGCTTTCTCCGTGCGCTTGAAGCAGGCGGAGCAAAGCTTGGCGGCAGAGTTCTCCAGATAGGCTGCGGCGGCGTAGGCAGAATGATGGCTATCGAAGCGCTCCTCCACGGCGCTGACCTCACCGTTGTCGTTCTCAAAGGCTTTGAGGATACCGCAGAAGCAGTCGTTTCCGAGCTGAAAAAGCAGGGCTGCGGCGAAGATGTGCTTAAACGCTTCAAATATATCTATGCAGAGCAGATCGAGGGCGATTTTGACCTGCTTGTAAACGCAACGCCTGTCGGAATGTTCCCGAAGGTCGATAACTGCCCCGTTTCCGAGGAAGTTATCTCGCATTGCGCCTGCGTTTTTGACGCTATCTACAATCCCGACAAGACAAAGCTTATGCAGACCGCCGAAGCGCACGGCATAAAAGCTATCGGCGGCATGGCAATGCTCGTTTGGCAGGCTGTTGTCGCTCACGAGATATGGAGCGGCGCAAAATACAGCGACAGCGACATAGAAAAGCTTATCTGCGACATGAGGGCGGCTCTTATATCATAAAAAAGCAACAGAAAGGGCGGAGGAAATGAATTTTAAAGCCAGAATTCAAATGTTTGCAAAATCCGTCAGCGTTTGGTTCGGTATATTTCTTATCATCGGATGCTGTATAGGTTTCAGTATAAATATCCTGCTCGGATTTTTCTCCGTTTCGGGAACAAACAAGCTTAATATGCAGATATTTGTTCCGATACTTATTGCAGGAGCAGCGGTTCTTGCGGTTGGGGCGCATTTTCTGAGTGCTATCATATCGAAACGCCCCGAAATGAAAATGAGAGCGCAGCTCGACAAGACAGCCGCCAAAAACGGTATCGGCCGCGAATATATCGAGATACTCAATCTCTCCTGCCGCGGAAATATCCGCACAAAGGTATGCTCCGAGCTTTCGCTTACAGCACTTGTGACGGGAAACTTCAAACGCGCAAAGGAACAGCTTGACCGTGTTGACGCCATCAGCGTAACCGATATAGCGAATTCAACGGGAAACTATTCCGACGCAGCATACTATTTCTCCACTTCAATATTATATTACGGTGGGATCAAGGACTATGAAAGCATGGAAAATACATATATCCACGCAAAACAATATACCGAAAATCTCACCTCGGACTTTTTTGCAATGTCGGTAAGAGCGCTCTGCGAGATGAGATTCGGCAGTAAAGAAGCAGCCGCCGAAGCGCTTAAAACAGCGGATTTTCTCTCACGTTCGCATATAAAATCTAAGATGCCGATGCATAAAGCGCTCTGCGCAGCAATATGTGCGGAAGTCCATTATAGACTGGGCGAACCGGATAAAGCGTTTGACGAGATAACCGAAGCAATGAACTATAAGATATCCACCGAATTCACCGACTATCTTGTGGAACGCGGAAAAGAGATCAAAGATAATCCGCAAGGGCCGCGCGAAGAAACAGCACCGTTTGACATTTCACTTATAAACCCGTCCGACTTTGAATAATTTCGCAATTACGATGCCCAACCTTGTTGTGCATTACGAATTACCCATTGATTCCACGTTCCATTTAATTTCGGCTGTCTTTTTTGTTCACATCTCCCCGATACGCTGCATATAATAAACCAAACGCAGATATGCGTTTTGAGATGCATTTGACCGGAAGGAGAGAAGTTATGGAAAGATATATCTTCGCTTTTCCGTCCGTAACTATTGCAATAAAGGCTCAGTCCATTCTGCGCCGGAATGGTATATCCGCCGATGTTATCCGTACACCAAGGTCGCTCGCAGTCGGCTGCGGTTACAGCGTTTCGGCGGCTGGTGACCCCGGCGTTACCGCAGATATCCTTGAAGCGGCAGGACTTACGCCGCGCGCTGTCGGCAAGCCGCAGTAATGCCAATCGCCGACAAAATAAGGAAATTTCTGCGCCGAGATCCGTTATATGCTGAGATTTCGGTTCGGCTTTTCCCTATTTCAAAAGGCGTTTAGTACAAAACACAACCGTTATCGGTTATGCCCGTATAGACGGGAATGCCGCTTATTAATGTAAATCGGGCGGAAACGCATTTTCCGCCCCCGTTCCGGTTCTTACTGTACAACATACAGGAAAGGAGTGCATTTTTCCAATGTAATTACGGGAAAATGGTCATCATAATGATTAATTTTGACAATTCTGCAACGACCTTTCCGAAGCCTTATTCCGTACAGAAAGCCGTAAACGAGGCTATAACGCGCTACGGAGGCAACCCCGGTCGGAGCGGTCACGAGCTTTCGATAAAGACTGCCGAGGCTGTTTATGCTGTCAGAAAGACAGCTGCCGATTTTTTCGGCGCACAGACGGAGAACGCTGTTTTCACCTCAAACTGCACCCATGCGCTCAACCTTGCGATAAAAGGCGTTATGAACGGAGAGGGTCACGTTATAATCTCCAATCTTGAACACAATTCCGCTGCGCGCCCCGTTTATGCACTGAGCAAGCGTGGCTGCTCGTTCGATATCGCGGACGCAAACACGAGCGCAGACAGGGTGGCGGAAAACTTTGAACGTCTGATAAAGCCGCAGACAAAGGCGATAGTCTGCACTCTCGGCAGCAACGTCACCGGCAGGATAACGCCTTATAAAATGATCGGCGAGATATGCAGACGACACAACATCTGCTTTATTGCCGACGGTGCGCAGGCCTGCGGAGTGCTTGACGTTAAGCTTTCGGACGGGATAAACATTCTCTGCACGGCAGGTCATAAGTCGCTTTACGGAGATCGGAAGAGCGTCGTGTAGGGAAAGAGTGTAGATCTCGGTGGT
>CAMJES010000236.1 GCA_946404705.1 uncultured Ruminococcus sp.
CGACACGGAGGAATTCTATCGCACGGTGGACGCACTTTGCAATGCTAAGAACATCTATGTTATAGGTGCGCGTTCTGCGGCTGTTCTCGCGCGTTTTCTGTCGTTCTATTTCACGATGATGTTCGACAATGTAAAGCTTGTTCACACGACATCGACTTCCGAAATGTTCGAGCAGATACTCAACATTGGCGAAAACGACATTATGATAGGAATAAGCTTCCCGAGATATTCCAATCATACGGTCAAGGCTTTCCGCTATGCTTCGTCAAAGGGCGCAAAGGTAATTGCGATAACCGACAGCTTATCCTCTCCGCTTGCGGAATATGCGGACAACATTCTTATTGCGAGAAGCGACATGGTTTCGTTTGCGGATTCGCTTATTGCGCCGATGAGCGTTATAAATGCGCTTATTGTGGCTGTTGGCATGAGAAAACGCGATTATGTGGCTGACAGCTATAGAAGGCTGGAGGAGATATGTGACGAATATCACGCTTATGACAGCGTAGATACCAGAAATCCCGAGTTTCCGCCATTGCATAAAAATGAAGAAGCGGACGAAGAGCAGTAATAACCCCGAAAGGAACGATCGGAAAAATGGAGCATATCCGTATCGGAGATGTAAAAATTGAAAAAACGGCTGCACTTGCGCCCATGGCTTCGGTGGCTGACAGGGCATACCGTGCCGTATGCAAGGAGCAGGGCGCGGCTTATATGGTTTCGGAGATGATATCCGCAAAGGGATTATGCTATTCCGACCGAAAGACCGAGGAGCTTTGCACGGTCATTGAAAGCGAACGGCCTTATGCGCTGCAGCTTTTCGGTGAAGACCCCGAATTTATCGGCAGGGCGGCGGCAAAGCTTATGCAATACAAGCCCGATATACTTGATATAAACATGGGTTGTCCCGTGCCTAAAATTGCAGGAAACGGCAGCGGAAGTGCGCTTATGAAGAACCCCGAGCTTGCGGCGGAGATAGTCCGTGCGGCGGTGAAAAACAGCGATGTTCCCGTCACGGTCAAATTCCGCAAGGGTTGGGACGATGAAAACGTCAATGCTGTGCCGTTTGCAAAGGTCATCGAGCAGGCAGGCGCTTCAATGATAACCGTTCACGGTCGGACAAAGGCGCAGATGTATCACGGAAAGGCGGATATTGACATTATCCGTCAAGTCAAGGAGGCTGTTTCGATACCCGTTATCGGCAACGGTGACATTGACTCGCCCGAGAGTGCGGTCGCGATGTATAAAAGGACGGGCTGCGACCTTGTTATGATAGGCAGGGGAAGCTACGGCAGACCGTGGCTGTTCTCGCAGATAAAAAGCTATATGGAAACGGGTGAATATGCGTCCGAGCCTGCGCTTGAAGAAAAGCTGAAAATAATGCTGCACCAAGCGGAGCTGACGGTCGAATTCAAGGGTGAGAAAAAGGCTATGGCTGAGCTGAGGCGGCAATGCTCGTTCTATCTAAAAGGCTTGCCGAACGCTGCAAGCTTCCGAGGACGCTGCGGAACGCTCACAAAAATGGACGATCTTTATGCTTTGACAGATGAGATACTGAGGGCGGCTTTATGAAATATATGATAAGAAAAGCTGTTCAAAGCGACCTTGCGGCTATGTGTGAAATTGAGAAAGAATGTATTGCCGACCCGTGGAGCCTTGCTGCGTTTGAGAGCAGCTTTGCGTCAGAAGGGGCGGTGTTTCTTGCTGCAGAAGCCGAAAACGGTGAGGTCTGCGGATTTATCACGGCGAACGCTGTGCTTGACGAGATAAACATATATAATGTTGCGGTGAGAGAGGGGTTCAGACGGCTCGGTATTGCTTCTGCGCTGCTTTCGGAGCTTGAAAAGCTTAAACCGTACAGCATAAATCTTGAAGTTAGGGAAAGCAATGCTTCGGCAATTGCGTTATATGAAAAATGTGGTTTTGAGCAGGTCGGGAAACGTAAAAATTTTTACTCGAAGCCGACTGAAAACGCTGTGCTTATGACAAAAAAGTGCGGCTGAAAGGAAGAATGAAATGAAGATACTCGGAATAGAGTCCTCCTGCGATGAAACGGCGGCTGCGGTCGTTGAGGACGGAAAGAGGATACTTTCCAACGTTGTTTCAACGCAGATAGAGGAACATAAAAAATACGGCGGAGTTGTTCCCGAGATAGCTTCGCGCCGTCATTGCGAGAATATTCTGGAGGTTGTAAAAAAAGCTTTGGACGATGCAGGCACCGACCTTGACGGAATTGACGCGATAGGCGTTACTTATGCGCCCGGATTAATTGGTGCGCTGCTTGTTGGAGTAAGCTTTGCAAAGGGACTTGCGCTGGCTTCGGGCAAGCCGCTTATCCCCGTACATCACATTGCAGGACACATTGCGGCGAATTATCTTGCGAGCGCAGAAACGGACGAGCCGTTAAAGCCGCCGTATCTTTGTCTTGTGGCGAGCGGCGGACATTCGCATATTATAGAGGTCACGGACTACACGCAGTTCCATGTTATCGGTCGTACACACGATGATGCGGCAGGAGAGGCTTTCGACAAGGCGGCGAGGGTGCTTGGGTTCTGCTATCCGGGCGGAGTTCAGATAGACAAGGCTGCGCAGAGCGGCGACCCGAACGCATACAAGCTTCCGCACCCGAAGATAAACGGCAGCGAATTTGACTTTTCGTTCAGCGGTTTAAAGACGGCGGTGATAAACCTTGCTCACAATGCCGAGCAGAAGGGTGAAGAGATAAACAAGAACGACTTGGCGGCTTCGTTCCAGAAGACCATTTCGGAAATTCTTGTCGGAAAGACTATTGCTGCGGCTAAGGCTTACAATTACAAGACTGTTGCGCTTGCAGGCGGAGTTTCGGCGAATTCTGCGGTTCGTGGGCTGCTTGAAAAGGAATGTAAAAAGAATGGTATAAAGCTTTATATGCCGCCGCTGTACTTATGCGGTGACAATGCGGCTATGATTGGCTGTCAAGCTTATTATGACTATCTTTCGGGCAAGCGCGCAGGAATGGACTTGAATGCGGTCGCGACGCTTTCGCTTGAAGAAATATGAGGGGACACTATGCCGAGATTTTTTATTGACCATGAACCTACGGACTATATAAATGTAGAGGGTGCGGACGCGCGGCACATCGGTTACTCGTTGCGAATGAAGGTCGGTGACGAGCTGACTTTCTGCCGCGTGGGTACGGACTATATCTGCGAGATAGAGGAAATGACCGAGCAGTCGGTTTTATGCCGAGTAAAAAGCAAAGAGCCTTCAAAATGCGAGCCGAGCTTAAAGCTTACGATATATCAGGCGTTCCCGAAGCAGGACAAGTTTGAGCAGATAATACAGAAGGTGACGGAGCTTGGTGCGGTGAGGATAGTGCCGTTCATTTCAAGGCGGTGCGTTTCCCGTCCCGACAAAAAGGATTTTGCGAAAAAGCGTGAGCGTTTTATGCGAATTGCGGAAGAGGCGGCGAAGCAGTCGGGCAGAGGGATAATTCCCGAGATAGGCGAGCTTTTAAGCTTTGACGAGGCGGTTCGGGATATGGTTTCTTCGCAGATAAAGCTTATTTGCTATGAAAACGGCGGTGAGAAGCTTGCGGATATTGATTTTGCGGCTGCGGACACTGCGGCGGTCATGATAGGCTCGGAGGGCGGTTTTGAACGCGCCGAGGTGGAAAAAGCGGTGGAAAACGGTGCAAAACCGATATGGCTCGGGGAGCGTATACTCCGTTGTGAAACTTGTCCGATCGCTGTGACTGCCATAATAATGAATTTGAGTGGGAATATGTGATATCGGTTTAATGCGCCATTGTAAAAACTGCTCATAAAGGCGGTAAAAAAACGGAGAAAAAGTCGATAAAATGCTAAAAGTGAAAAAAGGACTTGACAAA
>CAMJES010000237.1 GCA_946404705.1 uncultured Ruminococcus sp.
TCATAGCCGGTGACTGGAGTTCAGACGTGTGCTCTTCCGAACTGGTAAAATTTATAACTTCCTCATTCTTATTAAAAAGTCCTCCGATATTTATCGGAGGACAAGCATATTTTATGTAAGATTTAGGAGAGAAGCTTAACAAGATAATCAATAAGATCTTTGATCTGCGGCTTGGAGAACTGAGCGTCCGCACCGACTGATTTACCCTTTGCTATCATCTGATCATTGATAAGAGAGGAGAACAGCAAAACAGGTATCTTTCTGAGAACAGCGTCATCTTTAATAAGCTTTGTAAGTCTGTGACCATCCATTTTGGGCATTTCGATATCGCTGATAACGCAAGCGATCTCATCGGTAATATTGTCACCTGCACCGCGGTGCGAAAGAACGTAATCCCAAGCGTCCTGACCGTTTGAGAATGATTCAATATTGGTAAATCCGATATGTTCAAGTGATTCGGTGATCATTTTGTTGAGGAATTTGGAATCATCGGCAACAACAAGCTTCTTTTTAGCCATAGATGCAGATGCATGACCAATACTGTCAATACCTGTAGTATCAAGACCTGCTTCCTTGTTAAGCTTGGAAACAATTTTCTCAAAATCAAGAATAATGATGATATTGCCGTTAAGCTTTACAACACCTGTTGCAAGTCCTGCTGCGTCAGCGTCGCTTCCGCCTGATGTTATGGACGGCGGATCGGAAATATCAGACCATGAGATCCTCTGGATACCTTTTACACGGCTGACATGGAACGCCACCTGAATACGGTTAAATTCACTTATGATAAAAATATCCTTACCTGTGTTTTTATAGGGCTTCTTTACAACTTTATGCAGATCGATAACGGAAATAAGCTTATCTCGCGGTATAAAAACGCCCTCAACTTCTTCGGGAGAGTTTGGGACAGGAGTGACCTCCTGATTTATCATTATCTCGACAACTTTAGAAATATTGATGCCGAATGTGCTGTCGCCGACTTCAAATTCAAGAAGCTGAAGTTCATTAGTGCCGCTTTCAAGAAGAATATTTGTGTCCATAATAACACTCCTTTTAGGTTGTTGTAACTATTATACAACAATTTTAGTATAATTGCAATAGTTTTTTAGATTTTTGTATGAAAAAATTCATTTTTATTACATTTTACCGCTTAAGCGTTTAATTTGTCGTATATCTTCACCAACGAGGAAGAGGGTAGAAAACTCCCCGAATATTCTTGAAATGATACGTTCATTATATTTTTTTTGTAACTCGGGAGCGGAAAGATTGGTGCTAATAATAGTCGGCAAACCAAGATTTATGCGGCTGTTTATAATGTTGTATGTAACAGATTCATAGAATTGAGAGGAAAACTCCGAACCGAGATCGTCCAGAACAAGCAGATCGGCATTTATAAGCAGATTTATCGTATCCATATTTTCTTCTTCGGATACTTTGCCGAAATGCTCTCGCTCAATTATTGAAAGGAGGTTCACAATAGAGCCGTATGCAGCATTGTAGCCCTTTTCCGCAGCGATTTTTGCAATTGAAAGAGAAAGGTGGGTTTTTCCGACTCCTGTTTTGCCATACATAAGCAGACTTTCCGATTTTATGGAGAAGTTTTCGGCGTAATCCTTGCAGAAATCGTAAATTTTTGTCATTATCTCATAGCAGTCGTTTCCATCGGCGTCTTTTTTGCCGCGGTAATAATCAAGAGAAAAATGATTGAAATCACATTCGGGAAGATTAGCCTGCTCATTGAGCTTTTCAATGCTGTATTTTTTCAGGAGATTGAGAAGACAGCTGCATCTTCCGCCGTCAACATAACCTCTGTCCTCGCATTTCTCACAGAAATACTTTGTCTTAAGATAATCGGCAGGGTAGCCGTGAGCTGTTAAAAGACTGTCAATAAGCTTTTGAGCCTGAAGATTTTTTTCTTTTATTTCTGCAATGCAATCTTTTATATTGCTTTCTTTTGCAATAACAAGCTTTGAAATTTCAACAATAGTTTTTGAAAGCTGATTATTTATCTCACGGATCTCGGGGATCTCACTTTCGATCTGTTTTTGTCTGCGCTGTTGTTCGTTCTGGGCAGACAAACGTCTGCTGTTTATAATCGACTCGGCTTTTTCGAATGTTTGTCTGTCATAGCTCATTTAGAATCCCCCTTTAAGCTTGGAATATTGTTCTTGGCGAACTGAAGTAGTTTGTCAAGGTCATAAGAATGTGTATCATTATCGGATGTCTGAGCCGAAGCATTGCGGCTTTGCTCAAATTTTTCCGCATCGGCAGGAGTGCGAATATTGTTGATAAGCCAGTTTTCAATTATTTTTTTCATGTAGGGGAACGAAGCTTTTCCCGTTGCTTGAACAGTCCTCTCGTATGCAGCCTCGACAAGCTCGATAGTAACTCCGTCTGCCGCCCAGCCGTTAACGATCTCTTTTTCCTTTGGAGTAAGCGCGCGGTTGAGTTCAAGCCGCGACTTTACCTTGCCTTCAAGCGAATAGTATGTCTGAAGCCGCTTTATTTCAGCGTCTGCACATTCATGCGTGGTGATCTCATTTTCATACCAAGAAACAGCTATCTTTTCAATATAGCCAATGTTGGTCTTATTTATCGACTTGCAGAATTCGATAAGCATAAGAAGGATATCACAGCCGAGAGAATAGTATTCGTTGAGCCAAATAAGCGTCCTCTGCTCTGTGTTGGTGAGAGCTTTACCGAGGATGCTTTCCGCACCCGAGAGCAAAAAAGCGATATTCGGTGAATTCTTCACCTTTTCGGCAATTTCGGCAGAAGATAGCATTTTTACTGCACGTTCAACAGCTTTTTCCGAAGATAACGTCTGCTTGGAAGTTGTCTGTGTCGAAGTGTTTCCTGCTGAAACATCAGCTTTGGGGGCAGGAACAGCAGAATTGGCAGGACATATCACACCGACCTGTTCCCAAAAAGAAAGCGAGTCTTCGACATCCTCCGCCGTCATATTTTTGTCAAGCTTTATAGCTATATCAGCCGCGTTTTCCGTTGCGGCGGTCTTGTACCGCATTATGTAAAACAAAACCTTGACAGCTTTTCCGCTTGCAAGCTTTATGTTATCAACTGCACAGTCGGGAACAGCGAATGCTCCGTCCGAGCAGCTCCAGTTAACCTTATAATTCATAGTAATTATAGTTTGTCCTCTTTCAAAAATCGTTTTTTATATTATAGCACATTTTCAAAAAAATTGCACTACTACTTGACCATTTTTATTTTTAGTGGTATATTTTAAGTATATTGCATAAAAAGGAGTATTGCTTATGGACGAAAATCAACAAAAAAATTCTGCTCAAGACATTCCCGAGGAAGAATATCATAAAGAACCAAAACAGAATTATATAATATATACAATTATTTCCATATTGCTTTTTGCCGTTTTGTATTCAGGTGTACAGTTCGCAAAACATATGATTTTTCGTGATTATACAATAACTGTAAAGGGAGAAAACATTACAACGGAACAGCTTGAAATTATCAAGGAATATGCAGAATTTGACTTTGAAAATATCGAGCAGATGATACTGACAAAGGAAAATAATATTTTTTCGGCTGAAATTCTGTATAATATAGGTACTTACAACGGCTTTGCCGAGGATCATGAAAACTATGTCGAATCCGATGCAGGCGAGGATTACAGAATAGCAGTCTATCCATACGGAAATTCCGTTCCGGAATATGTGTATTCGAGATTTTTTGTTAATGCGGACGACCCGAATATGTCTTGCTATTTTTATGAATACGGCGGAGAAAACTATGTAAAACTAATATTTGAAGAGATCGGAAGAGCGTCGTGTAGGGAAAGAGTGTAGATCTCGGTG
>CAMJES010000238.1 GCA_946404705.1 uncultured Ruminococcus sp.
GTCCGCTTCGCGGTTTGTTTTGCAGCTTTTTACAGTTCAAAGACAATACCCAGCACCATTAATACTGTAAATGTCAATGATATTATCATTCCGAGTATTGTGAGTGCTGTCATTTTACGGTTATTTATCGTCTGCTTTTGGTGATATATGCTGTATATGCCGACAAAAAATCCGAAAAGCGGCGCAAATGAGAGATATGTGTAGATTACTCCCAAAAAATAATTCTTCTTTGCGTGGTCGCTTTCCTGAAGCTGATTTGTATCCTTGTTTTCGATCTCCTCTTTCAGCAAATAGTCGATCGAGCAGGAAAACATCTTGCTTATTTTTATAAGCTTTTCGGTATCGGGAAATGTCACCCCAAGTTCCCATTTTGAAACCGATTGTCTTGAAACGCCCATAAGCTCCGCAAATTGTTCCTGTGTAAGATTGTTTTCTTTTCTGATAGCCGTGATCTTTTCTCCGCAAGTCATAATTTGATCCTCCAAAATTGAACTGCTCCGTACACCGTTTATGTCGGTCAGCTGTTCTTTAAATTTTCTTTATTGTACATTTTTGACCGTAAAAACACCACAAACTATAGGTTGCATTATGTAAATCACGGGTTGCAAACGCTCAGATAGCTGTTTTTCGCATAAAATCAAGCCGCTTTTGGAAAAAATCAAAAGCGGCTGTTTATGTATATTTAGTTCTTGTGATTTGGTGAGGCGCTTACAATACTTATAGCTTTAGCAATTGCGATATCAATATCAACAGAGTTTTGGAGTTTTGTGCTGTTTATTCTTCCGAAAAGCTCTCCTTTAGCGGAATTTACATATTTCGGCGGAATAATGTTCAGCGCATAGGCAAGCATATCCTGTTTGCAGTCATTGCACTTGCAGCAGTTGCAGTCCTTCAGCTGGAGATCAAGTTTTTCAGCGATAATGTTTTCCATTATATTTATAACAGCCATAAAATAAGTCCTCTCCCTTTCTGCCCCTTATCTGTTAAAAATCCCTGTCCATTATTTCAAGGCACATTCTGCCGTTATGATACGGACATTTCCACGGGTTTACCATTTCAACCGTTTTCATAGGCTTGCCCTTGTGGTCGACTTCGCCCCACCATTCGGAGTTTTCACGGGGATCGACCTGATAGGTCTTTATCCAGTTCATGGTTTCTTCTGCAGCCTTGAGATATTTCTTGTCGCCGCTCTGCATATATGCGTTGGTGAAGCCTACAACTGTTTCAGCCTGTACCCACCATACGCGCTTGCCGTCGATCTTTTTGCCGTCACGCTCGTTGTTGAGCGCGCCGTCAACGAATGCAATGTTATAGATATTTTCCGCAATACGCAGGTCGATATTTCTCCACTCTGCTTCGACCTCGCGGTCGGCGATCACTTCACACGCTCTGTCGATAAGCCAAGAAGCTTCGATATCGTGGCCGTAGGAGTGGATATCGCCGAGGACGTTCATCTTATTGTCGAAGAAAACAAGCAGCTTGTTGTTTTCCTTGTCGAAGATCTTGTTCTTGGTGATGCCGAGGAGATACATCAGGCGCTTGCGCACCTTTTCGTTTCCGTCCGCTTTAAGAAGAACGGTATATGCTTCGATAAGGTGAAGAACGTTGTTCATCGTCTTTGACGCGTCAATTCCGTTTTCGGAAAGGACATCGTTTTTGGCAGGCTTCCACGTTCTGGAGAACGCTTCGACATAGCCGTATTCGTCCACGCACTTGGTTTCGATGGTGTTGAACAGCTCGTATGCAAGAGCAAGAGCTTCCTTGTCGCCGCTTGCCATATAATATGCCGAAAGAGCATATATAGCGAAAGCCTGATTATAGGTATGCTTCATAGCGTCGGAGGCTTTGCCGTCAAAGGTCATCATATAGTAAACGCCGCCGTATTTCTTGTCGTAGCAACGGTTTTTGAGGAACTCATAAGCGTGTTCAGCGTTGTCTAAAAGCTCCTGCTCGCCGAGTGCCATGTAAGCGGAAGAATAGAACCAAAGAATTCTGGAATTGAGGATAACGCCCTTGTCGGCTTTTTTATCGACTTTGAGCTTGTTGTTCATAAAGCCGTAAAAGCCGCCGTTTTCATCGTCACGCAGTGCATTCCAGAACGGGATTATCCTTTTCGTTAGTTCGTTTTTGCATTCGTTTTTGAGATTCATTTGTGTGTCCTCCGAATTGATATTACTTTAATCCGCTTCCGCAGCAGTTTTTATATTTCTTGCCGCTGCCGCAGGGACAAGGATCGTTTCTGCCGATCTTCTTTCCGGCTTTTTTTGTGCCGGATGTTGAGCCGTCGCCCGGAGTTGCTGCAGGCTCTGCAACACGTTCTCTCTTGGGTGCTTCGCCGTTGTTCACCTGAATTGTAAAGAGCAGGCGGATAGTTTCCTCGCGGATAGATTCGACCATAGCGTCGAACATCTCAAAGCCTTCAAAACGGTATTCAACAACAGGGTTTTTCTGACCGTATGAACGCAGGGAGATACCCTTTCTGAGTTCGTCCATATCATCGATATGCGCCATCCACTTGATATCAACGACTTTAAGAAGAATTACACGTTCAAGCTCACGGAGAACATCGGGGCCGAGCTTTTCTTCTCTTGTCTTATAGAAATCGAGCGCTCTTGTGGTAAGCTTCTGCTTTATCTGATCCTTTGTAACGTTTGCAAGTTCTTCGGTAGTGTAGCGGAAATCATCGTTTACGGTGAAAAGACCCATAAATCTGTCGCGCAGTCCGGCAAGATTCCAGTCATCGTGAATATTGTCATCGAGAAGATACTGGTCAACGGTTTCGCTTATCATGTCGCTTATCATTTTGAGCGTATATTCGTGGATATCTTCGCCGCTGAGAACCTTTTCTCTCTGACCGTAGATGATCTCACGCTGTGCAGACATTACATCATCGTAGTTGAGGACGTTCTTTCTGATAGCAAAGTTTCTGCCTTCGACCTTCTTCTGGGAAGATTCGATGATCTTTGACAGCATTTTTGCTTCGATAGGCATATCCTCCTCGACTTTGAGGGTATCCATCATTGAAGTTATTCTGTCGCCGCCGAAAAGACGCATAAGGTCGTCTTCAAGCGAGAGGAAGAAACGGCTTTCGCCAACGTCGCCCTGACGACCCGAACGGCCTCGGAGCTGGTTGTCGATACGTCTTGATTCATGGCGCTCGGTACCGAGGATATAAAGACCGCCGGCTTCCTTTACCTTTTCAGCCTTTTCCTTTACCTCTGCGTCATATTTTGCGTAAAGGTCACGGTATATCTTTCTTGCTTCAAGAATGGTTTCATCGTCCGTATCGGCATAGCTTACAGCTTCGCTGATAATGTATTCTTCCATTCCCTGCTTTTTCATATCAGCCTTTGCAAGGAACTCTGCGTTACCGCCGAGGATAATGTCGGTTCCTCGTCCTGCCATGTTCGTAGCGATCGTAACAGCGCCGAACTGACCTGCCTGAGCAACGATCTCAGCTTCCTTTTCATGCTGTTTTGCGTTGAGGACGTTGTGCTTGATGCCCGCGCGTTTGAGCATAGCGGAAAGCTTTTCGGATTTTTCGATCGAGATCGTACCTACGAGAACAGGCTGTCCCTTTGCATGGCATTCTTCGATCTGCTTGATAGCGGCTTTGAACTTTCCGTTTTCGGTCTTGAAGATAACATCGGGGTGATCTATTCTCAGAACAGGGCGGTTGGTTGGTATCTCGACAACGTCAAGCTTGTATATTTCCTTGAATTCTTCCTGCTCGGTGATAGCCGTACCGGTCATACCGGAGAGCTTGTTATAAAGTCGGAAGTAGTTCAGATCGGAAGAGCACACGTCTGAACTCCAGTCACCGGCTATGATA
>CAMJES010000239.1 GCA_946404705.1 uncultured Ruminococcus sp.
ACCACCGAGATCTACACTCTTTCCCTACACGACGCTCTTCCGATCTCGACGACGCTTTCCGTCAGCGGCACAACAAGCAGTGTTACATGGTCTACCGGCAACAAGAGCATTGCCACCGTTTCAAGCAGCGGAAAGGTTGTCGGCAAGAAGGTCGGTTCAACATACATTTATGCAAAGGTCGGCTCAACGACGCTTAAATGCAAGGTGAACGTTGTTGCAGGAAAGATCGCTGTGGCAAAAAGCAGCACCGAGCTTGAACCCGGCGATACCGAGAAGATCCGTATCAAGGCTATCGGAACGCATGCTTTGACTGTAAGTTCAAGCAATAAAAATGTTGTAAAGGCTTCATGGTCGGGCGCAAAATTCAGCGGTGACTATATCAACCTTACATTGACTGCAGTCAACCCCGGTACTGCAAAGGTCAAGGTCTATGCAAAAAATTATCCGAATACTATCTATAAATACATCACCGTTAACGTTATCGGGGATGAGGATATCATTACGGATGACGATCCAAGCACGACAAGCGGACAGCTTCAGTCGAGCGTTTCTTCGGTAAGCGTTGCCGAGGGTGCTTCGCAGACATTTACAGTATATGCGCCTTCAACAAGCGTTCTTTCAAGCCTGAGAGTCAACTCTTCAAGCATCTTCGGATTTAGTGTGAATGCGTCTGCAGACAGCTCGAAGAAAGCGCTTAATGTTACCGTTACCGGATACAGCGCCGAAAGCGGCACAATAAAGGTATTTTCAACGACCGACAGCAGCATTTCCATTACGATACCTGTCACCGTAACATCCGGAGTACAGTATTACAAGCTGCTTACAACCAAGCCTGCAAATAAAATACTCCAGACAGATACAGTTATTGCTTTCCAGAACGGCACAACAACTTACTATATGCTCGTTCCTTACGGATATGACCCTGCTTATGCAAACTCTATCGCTGCAAAGGGAGTAAATTCTTACAGCTATAATCTTGTTTACGATACAATGCCGCAGAAGAGATTGAGCAACGACCAGATCGTGACCAAGAACGTTGTTTTCAACGGCTCGACACAGACAAGATATGTGCTTGCGCCTTATGGATATGACAGCGCATTCGTCGATACTGTTTTTGCAAAATATTCGGGCAAATACGATTATTACACCGTTTATACCGAAAGACCTTCGTCAACAACATGGACAGATGAAGTTCTTACATGGAGCATTTCAAAATCCAATGCTTCAACAGGAAAGGTCGAAACATCGGTAAGATATATGCTCGTTCCGACAGGATATGACCAAACAAAGGCAAACGACATAAAGAACAAGGATATGAATTCAAATGTCGGAGCATTGACCTATACCGTTTACAGCACCCTCCCCACAGTCGATTCCTATAATTATAAGGTTATCCAATGGATAAAGGGTACAAACGAAAACAGATATATGGTCGTTCCGTCTACCGGCTGCGACTATGTAAAGAGAAACGATATCGTCCGTAAGGATGTAGGATATTTCAGCTACTATGTTGCATATTCCGAAAGACCTACCGTTTCGGCTTCCGATACAGAGGCGGTTTATGCGCTCACTCAGCAGAATACAGACGGCACATTGAGAGAAATATATATCCTTTATAATCCAAAGGAAAGCAATTATCAGGCAAAGATCAACGCAGCTATCGGCGGTAATTCCGCATATATCGGAATTCGTCAGGGTTCGATAACATAAGTAAATAAGCTTGCGGGGCGCTCCGAAAAGAGCGCCTCGTAATTTTTTGACCTTTTTTGTAATTTGCTATTGACTTGGGATAAGGTTTATGATATAATAAAAAAAACTTATCAAGAGTGGTGGAGGAACTGGTCCTGTGAAGCCCGGCAACCTAATTGCAGAGATAACTCTGACAAAAAAGGTGCTAAATCCTGCGGTGAAAATCCGAGAGATGAGTAAAATTTGTATTTTACGGCTGCACTTGAAAAGTTTTTTCAAGTGTTTTTTATTTTTTTAGGAGGAATTTAAAATGTCAAAGAAGCTTTTTACTTCAGAATCCGTTACAGAAGGTCATCCCGATAAGATCTGCGACCAGATCTCCGACGCGGTGCTTGACGCTATTCTTAAAGAAGACCCGATGGGCCGTGTTGCCTGCGAAACCTGCACAACTACCGGTATGATACTCTGCATGGGCGAAATTTCCACAAGCTGCTATGTAGATATCCCGAAGATTGCCCGTCAGGTAGTTATCGACATCGGCTACGACCGCGCAAAGTTCGGTTTTGACGGACATACTTGCTCAGTCATCACATCAATTGACGAACAGTCGGCAGATATCGCAATGGGCGTCGACGAAGCACTTGAACATAAAGAGGGCGAAAAGTCCGACCGCTTTATGACGGGTGCAGGCGATCAGGGTATGATGTTCGGCTATGCCTGCAATGAAACTCCCGAGTTTATGCCTATGCCGATATCGCTTGCACATAAGCTTGCAAAGAGGCTTACAGAGGTTAGAAAGAACGGAACGATACCGTATCTCCGCCCGGACGGAAAAACTCAGGTAACAGTAGAGTATGAGGACGATAAGCCGGTTCGTGTTGATACAGTTGTTGTTTCCACACAGCATTCCGAAGCGGTGACTCTTGAACAGATCCGCGCGGATATTATCGAAAAGGTCATCAAGCCGATCATTCCTGCAGAATTGCTTGTTGATACAAAATATTATGTAAACCCGACAGGACGTTTCGTTATCGGCGGTCCTCAGGGCGACAGCGGACTTACCGGAAGAAAGATAATCGTCGATACATACGGCGGATATGCCCGTCATGGCGGCGGAGCATTCAGCGGCAAGGATCCGACAAAGGTCGACAGAAGCGCTGCTTATGCAGCAAGATATGTCGCAAAGAATATAGTCGCAGCAGGTCTTGCTGATAAGTGCGAGATCGAGATCGCTTATGCTATTGGTAAAGCTGAACCGGTTTCGGTACTCGTTGACAGCTTCGGCACAGGAAAGGTTTCCGATGAAAA
The DNA here is from genome assembly GCA_946404705.1 of uncultured Ruminococcus sp. Classification (GTDB taxonomy): domain Bacteria; phylum Bacillota; class Clostridia; order Oscillospirales; family Ruminococcaceae; genus UMGS363. Next base: position 2,998 of record CAMJES010000239.1, read on the forward strand.
GCTTTCCGAAGCAGTAAACAAGGTGTTTGACCTTCGTCCTGCAGCAATAATTGAAACACTTGACCTTCGTAAACCGCAGTATAGACAGCTTGCAGCATACGGCCACATGGGACGCGAAGACCTCGGCGTAGCATGGGAAAAGACAGATAAAGTCGAAGCACTTAAAGAAGCGGTTAAATAATGCGTAATTCGTAATTCGTAATTGTTTAATTCGGAATTCGGAATTCGGAATTATTGCAGCGCTGACATTTGTCGTTAAAACCGCGAAGCGGACTAAAGTTTACGTCCACGCTTTTTAAAGGGTGGCGAGGGGTCAAGGGGGCGAGCAGCCCCTTGTCGCGCTCCGCAGAGTGCGAAACTCCCTAAATCATAGCGTTAGGCGCAGCAGCAACAGCACAAAAAAGTATAGTTAAAAAGCGCAATTCACATCAAAAAGGTAAAATGGAAATGAGAAATCATTATCGTAAACCTTAATTGTGAATTGCGCTTATTCTATTTTCCTAAAGCAAACTATCCTCGGAGCAAAACGTGAGAAGCGAAGCGCCGAGCGTTTTGCTCCGACATAACTTGAACAGCTATGCAATATAAACAGAAAAAACAAAAAGCGTATTTTTCCTCCGACCTGCGTTCGATAATGCCGAAGTAAAATACATATAAAGACATAAAAATATTTTATTGACAAAATCAATACATAATGGTAAAATTAACATAGAAAATTATGTTCAGAAAAAGGGAGATCGGAAGAGCACACGTCTGAACTCCAGTCACCGGCTATGAT
>CAMJES010000240.1 GCA_946404705.1 uncultured Ruminococcus sp.
GCCATTCCGTAGCACGGCTTCGGGAAATCGGGAGAAGCGACCGTTACAACTCTGGACGACGCGCAGATCGTATCGCCCGTGTTCGCACCGATCTTTACCGCAACGGCAATGTCGCCTGCGCCTACCTCGGTGATCTCGGTCTGCTTTTTGTTTAAGAAGGTGTAAAGCTTGCCGATCTTTTCGGGTGCGGCGGTCGTGCTGTTGATATAGTCGGTGTTAGCGCAGATCTTTCCGCCAAGCACCTTTAAGAATGACATTTTGCCTACAAACGGGTCTGCGACTGTCTTGAATACATAAGCAGCGGTAGGTTCGCTGTCCTTGCAGTTTATCTCAACAATGTTTCCTGCGGCAGTTTCGGACATTACAGGCTTGTTGTCGGCAGGCGAGGGGAGAAGAAGCTCGATCTCCTTGAGAAGCATATCAACGCCTGCTGTCGTTGTTGATGAGCAGCAAACGACAGGTGTGATTATACCCTCGTTCATGCCCTTGTGAATGCCGTGGACAAGCTCTTTCTGAGTGAAAGCCTCGCCGTCAAAGAACTTCTCCATAAGCGCCTCATCGGTTTCGGCAACAGCCTCCGAGAAAGCGGCAACAAGACCGTCCATACGGTATTCAAGCTTTTCGGAAACCTCTGCTGTCGGCATTTCGGTTTCGACAGCGTTTCCGTTTGCGTCATATGTATAAGCCTTCATTTCGATAAGGTTAACGAAAGAAACGACCTGATGATCCTTGATTATCGGGAAAACAACGGGGCAGACAGTCGGGCCGAACTTGGTTTTAAGCTCTGTGAGAACGTTGAAGTAGTTTGCGTCCGGATCGTCGACCTTTGTGATAACGAACATCTTCGGCTTGTCGAGGTCTTTTGCAAGCTCGTAAGCCTTTTCCGTGCCGACCTTAACGCCTGACTTTGCGGAAACAGTTATCATGACCGTTCCTGCAGCGGAAACGCCCTCGTACATTCCTCCTGCGAAGTCAAAAAGTCCCGGAGTATCGAGAAGGTTTACCTTTATATCGTTATATTCAAATGAAGCAAGCGACGAAGCAAGAGTTGCGGAAGTCTGTTCCATTCTCTGTGAAGCGCCCGATTTGAGCAAAATAGCTTCGGAAAGGGCAGTCTTGCCCGAACCCGAGTGACCTGCAAGGGCTATGTTTCTTATGTTTTCTGCGGAATACTGTTTCATAGGGGAATCTCTCCAATCTGAATTGAAATTTTGTCTAAAGTAAACAAAATATAACTGTTTTATGTTTCTTATTATATACCTTTTTGTTAATAGATTCAATCCCTAAGCATCAAATTTTACAGTTATTTTAAAAAAATATATTTTATATTGTGCATAATGACGATAGAATATGCTTTTTTATAAAAAATTCGGTCGGATATTGACGAAGAATAATTAGTGTGGTAAAATGAACAGTAATAAGTAAGCGGCAGCATAAATTTTGTGCGGAGGTATTTTAAAATGAAACTGCTTGAAGATAGAATTCGCAAGGACGGGATCGTCAAGGACGGCGGCGTGTTAAAGGTCGACAGTTTTTTGAATCACCGAATGGATATCGAGCTTTTTAATGAGATCGGAAAGGAATTCAGACGGCTTTTTGACAAAGAAAGCGCGCGTATAAATAAGATACTGACCATCGAAGCCTCGGGCATCGGCATTGCCTGCATAGCAGCGCAGCATTTCGGAGTGCCGGTCGTTTTTGCGAAAAAAGCGCAGAGCATCAATATTGACGGCGAGGTTTACAGCACAAAAATAAAGTCCTTTACCCACGGAAAGGTCTACGACGTTATTGTTTCAAAAAAGTACATATCAAGCGATGACCATATCCTTATAATTGACGATTTTCTTGCAAACGGCTGTGCGCTTGAAGGCCTTATCGACCTTGTGCAGAGTGCAGGCGCGACAATCGAGGGCATCGGAATATGCGTTGAAAAAGGCTTTCAGCCGGGCGGCGAAGCTATCCGCAAGCGCGGTATACACCTTGAATCGCTTGCAATCGTTGACGAAATGAACGCTTCGACAGGTGAGATAACCTTCCGCAAGCAGTAATTATAATAGAAAAGCGCCCGAGAGTGTATGCTTTCGGGCGCAGTTTTGTTTATATCAGAAAGGACGTTCATCCGGATTTTCGTGAACACCGCATTCGCCGACCATCTCGGAAAGAGCGACCATATCGGCAGGCTCTATCTCAAAGCCGAATATGTCGAGGTTTTGCATTATATGCTCGGGAGAAACCGACCTTGCAAGCGGCACAAAGCCGTTCTGCAGGCACCAGCGTATGCAAAGCTGCGCAACGCCCACGCCGTATTTTTTCGCCGTTTCAACGATAAGCGCGGAGTCGAGCGCCCGTCCCGTTCCGAGTACGCTGTAACCCTCAATGAGAATACCCTTGCTCTTGCAGTAGGAGATAGTTTCTTCGTCAATGTCGCCGGGGCAGACCCGTATCTGATTTACCGAGGGCGATATCTCCGCAGTTTCAAAAAGCGCGTCTAAGTGCCGCTCACAGAAGTTGCTCACGCCTATCGCACGGACTTTTCCGTCACGGTAAAGCTGTTCCATTGCGCGCCAAAGCTCGGTGTTGCGCTCTTTCCAGCAGGCGCGGAATTTGAGCGGATTGGGCCAATGGATAAGCAGCAGGTCTATATAATCCGTTCCGAGCAGAGAAAGCGACTGCTCGCAGGCAGCAATGGCTTCATCGTATGTGCGGATATTGTTCCAAAGCTTTGTCGTCAGGAACAGCTCCTCACGGGGAATTCCGCTTCGCTTCAGACCCGAGCCGACAAATTCTTCGTTTCCGTATGCCGCAGCGGTGTCGATATGGATATATCCTGCGCGGACAGCCTCGGCAACAGCCAGATCTGCAGCGCTGCCTTCAATCTGCCATGTTCCGAAACCAAGGCAGGGGATTTTTACTCCGTTTATAAGCTCAAAGCTGTCAGCTGCACTTTTTACGTTTGTTGTCAACATAAAATGTCCTCCCTCGTTCATTTGAGCAAATTTCGCATATTGTCATTATACCATAAATACGACTTATATCAATGAACTTTTTGTATATTTTAATTAAATTAGCACAGAAATTACGATTTCTGAGCATTTTTTTGAAAAAATGCTTGACAATTTCAGCGACATCTGATATAATGATTAAGTCGGTATGGAGAAGTCGCCTAGCCCGGTTTATGGCGCACGACTGGAACTCGTGTATGGGTTAATAGCTCATCGAGGGTTCGAATCCCTCCTTCTCCGCCAGCGTAAAACTGTAGCTTCAAGTTAAGCTGCAGTTTTTTTATATAAAAACAACATGGAACTTGACCGGAAAGGAAAATTCAAATGGGAAAGATACGTTTTTCGGAGCTTGTCGGAAAAACTATTCTGATAGGACTTACATATTATACGGCAGATGATGAACTTATTGAACGCAGGCAGTTTTGGGGAACCGTTGTTGAATCCAACAAATCACGAATTCTTGTCAGATTGAACAACGGCGAGATGTTTAATTTGCCGCCCGACCTGTCTGCGATAGAAAAAGCGCCTTTGGGCGAGTATCGGCTGCACTCGACAGGCGAGGTGGTCGTTAACCCCGATTATTTGACAACATGGAGCCTCACCCGACCGAAAGAGCAGTAATGCCGCCGAACGGTGCGGAAAGCTCGCCCGAAAAGGGGACGAAAAAATGAAAAACAAGAAGAAAATCAAAATACTGCTGCTTGTTCTGATACCGTTAGATCGGAAGAGCACACGTCTGAACTCCAGTCACCGGCTATGATATC
>CAMJES010000241.1 GCA_946404705.1 uncultured Ruminococcus sp.
ATCATAGCCGGTGACTGGAGTTCAGACGTGTGCTCTTCCGATCTCTTGAACAATGCGGAATGGGTCTGGAGAACCGCATGGGCGTGAAGGTCGGCTCGTTAAGCGGCGGTCAGCGTCAGGCGCTTGCTCTGATAATTGCGACAATGACAGATATAAAAATGCTTATCCTTGACGAGCATACAGCGGCGCTTGACCCGAAATCGTCCGAAACGCTTATGCAGATAACCGATAAAATTGTCAAGGAAAAACAGCTTACAACGCTTATGGTAACGCATAATCTCCGTTTTGCCGTTCAGTACGGCAACCGCATGGTGATGATGCACTCGGGTCACGCAGTTATGAATCTTTCGGAGGAAGAGAAAAAGAATACAAGCATTGACGACATTCTTGCAAAGTTCAACGAGATAAGCATTGAAGTCGGAAACTGATATATACAAAAACGCACAAAGTACGCCGTTTTGACGCTTTGTGCGTTTTTTATACTAATCTCCAACCAACATATAGCCGAGGTTTTGTCTATAGAACGATTACAGATTATACTAAACCCCGATTAAAAAGTGTACAAAAAATCAAGCAAAATTTCGCATATATGGATTTTGCACCGATTTTTTGTCTACACTTTTATCTGGGATTAGTATTAGTATGAGCATCACGATTCAACTGTTTCAATAGAGTGTTTTCCCTATATTTTCAATTATACTGTTCATCAAAGAATATCATACACCTATTTTGAATGTTTTGACAAACAGTTTCGGCTGCCTTGTTACCTGCAAAATAAGATGAAAGTTCATCTTTGATGATTTGCTGTATTTTTGAGTCAGATGTGCGGGCTGCGTATGAGATCGTATTTATCAGGTGCATAAGCTCGTCAGCATTGCCTTTTCTGATTTTGTCAGGGATATCAAAATTGTTTCGTGTCAAAGATTGAGCGTAACAAAAGTCAAGTGCTTCCGAATTTATAGGCAGGCTGTAATTGTGAGAAATCATCTTTGAGCCGTCAGGAAGAGTTGTAATATAAGAATCAAACGAAATACATTTCTTTACAAATTTTATAGCTTCATTTTTACTTTTTGAACTGTCAACGATCGAAAATGTCGAGCGCGGAACAGCTATATGGAAGTTTTCTTCATCAGACGGAAAACCGATAAATTCTATCTCATCACCAACATCATATTCAAGATAATCCAGCTGATCAAAGCTTGAAAATCCCGTTGCGATCATAAGAAGATCATCATTTTTGAAAGCGTCATACAGCTGTTCATTTGTCAGCCCTGCAACAGATTGATAATACTCTTTCATAAACTCGATCATGTTTTTAAAATCATTACTGTCAAAGCTGCAGGTCTTGTTTTCAAAGTCCATATACTTTGACATAATGAATGTGATAAATCCATACGAATCTACTGTGTAATCAAAGGGGACTTTGCAGCCGAGAGAATTTGATTTTTCCAATATGTGTTCAAAGCTTGTGTCAGTATCGCCGCTCCAAAGTTTAGTTTTTGCCGCTGCCGATTCAACATCAAAATCATACGGAATTTCATACAGCTTTCCGTTTTGTTTCATTGCGTTAAGCACAGATTTGACATAATCATCCTCATTTATATACTGGGTAAGATCGGTCAATATCCCTTTGCTTGCAAACGGAGAAACATCTATGTTTTTGTCAGCATAAATAATGTCGATCTGTTCTCCGCCAACTATTGCTACTGTCAGCAAATCCGAGGACGAATATCTTTTTTCATCGATACTGTATGTGCTTTCAGATCTGAAAGCTTCAATAACCGATTCAATATGACCGTTATCGTCTTCGCTTCGTGCTATTACTAGTGCTTCGGACGGATAGGGATTCTCTGTGCTTTTAGTTTTACCGCATGATGACAAAGTTAGAATGCTTAAGATAAATGGTAAAAGTAGTTTGGTTCTCATATTATTTTCCTTTTTATTTGGAATTAGGAAACCGCTGATTAAAGCGAAGCGTTCGTTTCGCCGCTTTGAAAAATGTATTAGTTTCCGTCTTTGAGTACATTTTGAAAAACGGCAGAAACGTATTAATCAGCGGTTCCTTAGTATTATATTCCTTTTTTGTTTATCACGACACGGAACACTCTTACTATCGATGAAACTGCGAACACTCCCATTGCGATAGCTCCTGCGGCTGCGAAGGTCGCTGTGCATTGTTCGGCAAAGCCCTGCGTATCGCCGTTGACAAGCGTTATCATAGCCTGATATATCATCTTTCCCGGGACAAGCGGAATTATCGCCACAACGAGATACATATTCACGGGAACGTGGAGCCGTTTGGCGAGAAACTCCGAATAGACCGATATTGCGCAGGCTGCGAGAAAATAACACAGCGCTTCGCTGCTTCCGCCAAGCTCTGCTGCGCTGAAAATGACCTGACTTATAACTCCGCCGACCGCTGCTGCGATGATATGCCTAAAGCGGATATTGAACTGAATTCCGAAGGCGATAGAGGCTATAAAGCTGTAAAACGCCGGAAGAATTATATCATTTAATGCGTTCATAAAAATCATTCCTTGAAATAGATTACAGACCGAGAAGCTTTGTCAGCGTGGAGATCGCAAACGCCGCGCCGACTGCCATTCCCGTTGCGGTGAGAAGCGCTTCGATGAGTGTGTAAACACCTGCGAGAAAGTCGCCTGCGATAAAGTCACGCATACAGTTTGTTATCGTGATGCCGGGGACGAGCGTCATCGCTGCGCCGATTATAACGCTGTCATACTCGGCTGTAAATCCGAAATAGAAGCACATTACAGCTGCCGCTGCGGTAAAAAGCGAGCAGATAAGGCTGTTGAAAAAAACACTCGGGCGAACCTTTGTGACCGCCTGCTCGATAAGCGAAATTATTGCTGCGATTACTCCTGCAGCAACGGATTCTTTCCAGCCGCCACCGAAGAAAAGTGCGAACGTTGCGCCGACTACGGCGAAGCTTAAAACTATCGCATAAAAAGGATAGGTCTTGCGTTTTTTTATCTGCGATATAAAGTTGTTTATGGTTTTGAAGTCGGGCTTTTCCACGCAGATGTAGCGCGAAAGATTGTTGAGGCGGTCGACTCGGTCAAGGTTGTTGACCCTTGTGCGCGTGTTGCGGTGGGTGGTGAGCGGAGTGCCGTTTTCGTCCTCAACGGTTATGATTATTGCAGGCGGAATCGCGAAAACCTCGAACCGCTCGCCCTGTTTATAGCCGTAGGCTTCGGCAATTCTGACAACGCTGTCCTCAACTCGGTAGATCTCTGCACCGTTTTCAAGCAGCATCATTCCGACCTGCGATGTCACCGACAGAAGTTCCTTGCTTGTCATATCAGATAACAAATCCTCCGTTTACAGAAATTGTTTCGCCCGTGATAAATGAAGCCTTCGGAGAAGCGAGGAAAAAGGCCGTTTCAGCGATATCCTCGGGAGTTCCGATGCGCCCGAGCGGAGTTTCCTCTTTAAGCTCCGACATTATTTCTTCGGAAATATTTCCGTTCATTTCGGTGGAGATAACTCCCGGGGCAATCGCGTTCACGGTTATACCCGACGGCCCCAGCTCCTTTGCAAGCGCCTTGGTCAGACCTATGACGGCGGCTTTTGCTGCGGAATAATGCACCTCGCAGGAAGCGCCGGTTATTCCCCACATTGACGATATATTAATTATTCTGCCCGATTTTTTGTGTATCATATCGGGGAGAACGAATTGTATGCAGTTATAAGATCGGAAGAGCGTCGTGTAGGGAAAGAGTGTAGATCTCGGTGGT
>CAMJES010000242.1 GCA_946404705.1 uncultured Ruminococcus sp.
TCAAAACGCTCGGCGCTTCGCTTCTCGCGTTTTATCCCCGAGGAAAGTTTACTTTGGCAAGAAAAAATGAAGCGCAATTCACAAGTCGGTTTAGCAAGTTTTTTCAATATCAAACTTGTTTTCTTTTCCGATTTTTGATGTGAATTGCGCTTTTGTAACCTTTAGTTTTTTGTTTTACGCTTTTGTGCCTTTCACTATGGTTTAGGGAGTTTCGCGCTCTGCGGAGCGCGACAAGGTGGCGCTGCCCCCTTGACCCCTGCCACCTTTGAAAAGGTGGACGAAACTTTTCGTCCGCTTCGCGGTTTTAACGACAAATTTTAGCTTTACAAAAATTCCGAATTTCTAATTCCGAATTCCGAATTTACCCAAGTATCATACTGTCGTTGATAGTTGACGCACCGCCGTCTTCTTCAAACTTTTTCAGAAGATCTTCAACAGTAAGCTTCTTCTTTTCCTCTCCGCTTGCTTCAAAGATTATTCTGCCCTCGTTCATCATAACGATACGGTTGCCGTGGATAATGGCGTCGTGCATATTATGCGTTACCATCAATGCTGTAAGCTTATTTTCCGAGATGATCTTATCCGAAAGTTCAAGCACCTTTGCTGCTGTTTTCGGGTCGAGTGCGGCTGTATGCTCGTCAAGGAGCAGCACCTGCGGCTTTTTAAGCGTTGCCATAAGCAAGGTAAGTGCTTGACGCTGACCGCCCGAGAGCAATCCGACTTTTGAGGTCATTCTGTCCTCCAGTCCGAGGTCGAGCATTTTCAGCAGCTCATGATACTCCTCACGCTCCTGCTTTGTGATGCCCCATTTGAGCGAACGGCTTTGTCCTCTTCTTGCTGCAAGTGCAAGATTTTCCTGTATTTCCATTGTTGCGGTCGTTCCGGTCATCGGATCCTGAAAAACTCTGCCGAGATACTTCGCACGCTTATGCTCGCAAAGTCCGGTGACGTCCGTTCCATCGATGAAGATCGAACCCGAATCGACAGGCCACACGCCAGCGACTGCGTTAAGTGTTGTTGATTTACCCGAGCCGTTTCCGCCGATAACTGTACAGAAATCGCCCTCGTTAAGCTTAAGCGTAACGCCGTTAAGCGCCTTTTTTTCATTTATCGTTCCTGCGTTGAACGTCTTTTTTATGCAGTTTATCTCAAGCATTGTCCGAACCGCCTTTCTCCGCGCTTAATGCGGAATTCTTTCCTGCTGTGCGGAATGAATTCTTCGTTGATTTTTTGATATACGGAACTGCAAGGAATATTGCAACAACTATTGCCGAGAAAAGCTTTGTGTTCTGCGTTGAAAGTCCGAGCCAAAGCACGATCTGGATAACGATAAAATAGATTATTGCGCCGACTGCGGTAAATGCGAGTCTGCCGACAAAGTTAAGGTGCTTGCCGAGGATAAGCTCTGCAAAAACTTCTCCGATAATAACGGCTGCAAGTCCGATTACGATAGCGCCGCGTCCCATATTTACGTCGGCGTTGCCCTGATACTGTGCAAGAAGTCCGCCTGCAAGTCCGACAAGTCCGTTAGAAAGAATAAGTGCGATAACGGTCGATTTTTTGGTATTGATACCTTGCGCTCTTGCCATATTTGCGTTACAGCCGGTCGCGCGGATAGTAAAGCCGTATTCCGTACCGAAGAACCAGTAGAGTATAGCTATGATTATAGCGCAGACAGCAACGCCCTTGATAATGGTTTCGGGGATAAATCTAAGCGACATAAACAGCGGATACTTGTCAACGTTGATAGCCGTGTTCGCCTGACCCATAATATCGAGGTTTATCGAGTAGAGCGCAAGCTGAGTGAGAATTCCGGCGAGGATACCGGGAATTCCGAGCAGCGTATTGAAAAGACCGGTTACAAGTCCTGCAAGGCAGCCTGCGATAAATGCGCAGATTATTGCGATCGGCACAGGCACTCCGTTAACGATAAGAACAACGGCAACAGCGCCGCCCGTTCCGAGGGTTCCGTCAACCGTAAGGTCGGCAAAATCGAGTATTTTGTAGGTTATGTAAACGCCTATGGCAAGCAGTCCCCAGATAAGACCCTGAGCGACCGAGCCGGGAAGTGCGTTTACGAGCGACATAATGTTCATATTGCAAATTCCTTTCAAAAATATTTAATTAAACTTAATTTGGAAACGGAACTTTGGCGCTCCGTTTCCGCATTAAGTCTGATTAAGATCTTATTCAGCAGCGATAGCTGTGTAGCCCTCGGGAACTGTGATACCGAGTGATTCGCAGATCTCAGCGTTGTATTCCTTTACAACGTTAGGAGCGTAGCGGATCTCCATTTCGCCGGGGTTCTTGCCCTGTGTAAGTATCTCGTAAGCCATTTCGCCGGTCGTTGTGCCAAGGTCATAGTAGCTGATAGAAAGAGTTGCAACGCCGCAGCCCTTGCAGATGCCTTCTTCGCCTGCGATTACGGGAATTCCTGCAGGAACGCAGATATTCTTGATGATCTCGGTGTTGGAAGCCATTGTGTTATCGGTCGGGATGTAGAGAACGTCACACTCGCCTACTGCTGTGTTTGTGATAGACTGGATCTCGTTGCTGTCGGCAGCGGAGTATTCCTTGAATGCGATTCCGTCAGCTGTAAGAGCTTCGCCGAACTTCTGAGCCTGATACTTGGAGTTAGCCTCGGAAGAGCAGTAGAGGATACCTACCTGCTTAACATCGGGGAAAAGCTCCTTGAGCATTTTTTCCTGCTCATCGATAGGAGCGAGGTCAGCTGTACCGGAGATGTTTGTGCCGGTAGTGCCTGTCCAGTCGGAGATATCGAGAGCTGTGCCGTAATCGGTAACGGAAGTGCCGAGGATCGGAATAGCGTTTGTGGAAGCTGCAGCAGCCTGAAGTGCAGGTGTTGCGTTTGCGAGGATAAGGTCATAGCCGTTGGAAACGAAGCCCTGACAGATAGTGGAGCAGTTTGTGCTTTCGCCCTGAGCGTTCTGCTCATAGAAAACAACGTTATCAGCGCCGAGGAGTTCTGTGAGCTTGTCCTTAAAGCCCTGTGTAGCAGCGTCGAGAGCAGCGTGTTCAACAAGCTGGCAGATACCAACGTTGTAAACCTTGCCTTCGGTGTTTGCGGAGTCGCCTGTGCCGGTGTCGGAAGTGTTTCCGCAGCCAGCGAAAGTCATTGCAGCGGTCACGCAAGCGAGTGCGGCAGCTGCGATCTTCTTGATGGATTTCATAAACATTCCCCTTTTTTAAAAAAGTATTAAATATAGTACAGGTCAATATGCTCTTTCGGAAGTCAAATCCGTTTTAACTCCTTAAAGATTTAAAGTAAAGCCTGCTTTAAATCCTTAAAGCATATAACCTATAAAATTATAGCACTTTATGCTCCGATTGTCAATGAATTTTTTATTATTATGCGAAATATTATTTTGAGTGTGGAGTGTTGAGAGTGTAGAGTGGAGTTATTTATAATGCGTAATTCGGAATTGCCGTAAAAACCGCGAAGCGGACGTAAACTTTCGTCCGCTTCGCGGTTTTTACTACAAATGTTAGCGTTACAATAATTCCGCATTCCGAATTAGAAAGATCCGAGGTACTTCTTCTGCTCCTCTGTGAGCGTATCTATCTCCATACCCCAGAATTTTATCTTGCGCTGTGCGACTTCGTTGTCGATATACTTCGGTACGTCTATCGTCATTCCGTCCTTACCGATATTGCCCTTATTCTTTACGAGGTGAGATCGGAAGAGCGTCGTGTAGGGAAAGAGTGTAGATCTCGGTG
>CAMJES010000243.1 GCA_946404705.1 uncultured Ruminococcus sp.
ATAATGACTGCGCTGATAGTTGCGGTCGCCGTATTTTGCGCCGTATTTGTGCTGAAATTTGCAAAGGATTTTGTCGGAATAGGCAAGTCAAGTGTTGAAGTCGTTGTTGAGATACCGATGAACTCAGGAACTGCCGAGATAGCTGATATACTTTCGGAAGCAGGAATTATAGACAGTACATATTTCTTCCGTTTTTATTCCCGTGTAAAGGGTTCTGACGGTACATTTGTCGCAGGTTCTCATGTGCTTTCGGCTGATATGTCTTATGAAAATATAGTAAGCGAGCTTCAGAAGGGTGCAGTCGATACCAGAGAATCGGTCGATATTATGTTCTATGAGGGTATAACGCTTTTGGAAGCTGCTCAGAAGCTTGAAGAAAAAGGAGTATGCAGCGCTGCTGATTTCCTGCATGAATTCAATAACGGAAACTTCGGATTTGATTTTGAAAAGCTTGCAAAAGTAAGCTCGATGAAATTCTATAAAATGGAAGGCTATCTTTTCCCTGATACTTACACATTTTATGTTGATGAAGAGCCTAAAATCGTAGTCAAGAAGATATACCGCAACTTTGAAACAAGGATAACGCCGGATATTTACGGCAGAATGGACGACCTCGGAATGGAGCTTGAAGATCTTCTGACTCTTGCTTCTATGGTTCAGGCTGAGGCAAGCTCGGTTTATGATATGAAGCGTGTTTCTTCCGTATTCCGCAACCGACTTTCAGATCCGGATAATTTCCCGCTTCTCCAGTCCGACCCGACAAGAAAATATGTCGAGGAGATAATCAAGCCGAATATAGAATTCCCGTCTAAGGAAATGTTTAAGGCATATAATACATACGAGGGTGCAGGACTTCCTCCCGGCCCTATCTGCAACCCCGGCCTTGACGCAATAAACGCAGTTTTGTATCCTGCCGATACCGACTATTATTTCTTCTGCGCAAATGTCAATACCGGAGAGGTTTATTATGCAAGGACTAATGATGAGCATGAAGCAAACCTTGTTCTTGCAGGAATTAAGTGAGGTTTATTTTAATGGATCTGAACAAGCTTGAGGTTCTCTCGCCGGCAGGTGACTATGAACGTTTCAAGGCTGCGCTTGATTACGGCGCAGACGCGATTTATATTGGCGGAAAAGCTTTCAGTATGAGAGCTGCTCCGAAAAATTTTGAGGGAGAAGGTATGAAAGCCGCTGTTGACGAAGCTCATGCCAAGGGCGTAAAGGTTTATCTTACCTGCAATACTCTGCCGAGAAATGACGAAATTCCGCAGTTTGAGGGATTTATGGAAGAAGCTGTTGCAAGCGGCGTTGACGCTGTTATCGTTGCCGATCTCGGACTTATGTCGCTTGTGAAAAAATTTGCTCCCGATATGGAGATCCATATGTCAACGCAGACAGGCATTGTAAACTATGCTTCGGCTAACGAGCTTTACAATATGGGTGCAAAGCGTGTTGTTCTTGCCCGTGAGCTTTCGATTGAGGAAATTGCCGAGATAAGGGCAAAAACTCCAAAGGAGCTTGATATCGAAGTTTTTGTTCACGGAGCAATGTGTATGTCATTTTCGGGAAGATGTCTGCTCTCTGCATATCTTACGAACCGTGACGCGAACAGGGGAGAGTGTTCTCAGCCCTGCCGCTGGGGATATCATCTTATGGAAGAAAAGCGTCCGGACGAGTTTTATCCCATCTATGAGGACGAAAAGGGTTCATATATCCTTAACGCAAAAGATATGTGTATGATAGACCATATTGACGACCTTGCAAAAGCAGGAGTTATGAGCTTTAAGATCGAGGGCAGAGCGAAATCTTCATACTATGTTTCCGTTGTTACAAACGCTTATCGTATGGCAATGGATATTTTCAAGAAAGACCCAGAGAATTTTAAGCTTCCGGACTGGATCCGTGACGAAGTTTTCAAGGTCAGCCACAGAAAATACTGCACGGGATTTTTCTACGGCCATCCGAAGGAAAGCCAGTATTACGAAAACAGCGGTTATATCCGTGAATATGATGTTGTTGCAATTGTTGACGAGTGTAAAGGCGGAAACATTTACGCTACTCAGCGCAACCGCTTTGAGCGTAGTGCGCAGGTCGAGATACTTGCTCCCGGCTGTCATTATGACGATATGACAATAAATGAGATGTATGATGAAAACGGCGAGTTTGTCGAGAATGCCAACCATGCGATGATGAAGCTTGTAATCCCGTGTGAAAAGGAATATCCTGCAGGTTCTATAATCCGAATGAAAAAATAAAATATATAATAGTATAAAATCGTCTTTCCCGTAATAAATTTATTTCGGGAGGGATAGTATGGATGATTTTAACGAAAATATGACTGAAGATACTGCTGAAAACGCGGTTACGGAAAAAAGCAGCAGCGAATTTCCGAATATCGTGCAGACAAATGAAAAAAAGTATATCACGCTTGACGAAACAATAACGCTTCAGGCGATAATCTGCGTTGTTATTTCAATTCTGTTTGTTGCTGCAAATATGTTTGCGCCGGAAGTTTCCGAAGCTCTGTCCGAGAAATTCAAGGAAAACTATTATATGTCGTCAGACCAAACCGAAGAAGTCTTTGAAACGTTTCTTGAATTCATAAATTCAAAGCCTGTTTCCTATGATTGAGTTTACGTTTAGAGGAGTTAAGGTCTGCCTTGATTTCAGTTTTTTTGCAGCGGTTTCGCTTTTGATGTTATGCAGCGAAAACAAGTGTACAGTTTACAGCCTTTACGCCTGCCTGCTGCATGAATCGGGGCATCTTGCTGCGATGCTTGCGACCGGACAAACCGTAAAAAAGCTTGTTTTCTATGGCGCAGGGATAAAAATTATCCGACCGCTCAACGATATGCTGTGCAAGTTTTCCAAAGAGATAGTTACTTTGGTTTCGGGCTGCGCAGTTAATTTTGCTATTTATGCATTTACAATGATATCGGGCGTCGGTACTGATTTCGGTGCGGTTAATCTTGCAATAGGTCTTTTCAACGCTCTGCCGATCTGCTTCCTTGACGGCGGAAAAATAATAGTTACGCTTTTTTACCGCTTTTTGCCGTACAGACTTGCGTTGAAGGCTGAATCAGCGCTCAATTTTGCAAGCGTTGTTACCGTTCCTGTGGCAGCGGCTGTGCTGTTTATGTCGGGAACAAGGAATTTTACAATATACCTGACGCTGTTGTTTTTGCTTTTTACCGCAGTAATGGTTTAGGAGGATTTATGCTAAAGGACAAAATTGAAAAGCTTCTGCTGAATGTAAAAACGCCTTCACGGTATATAGGCGGAGAGCTTAACAGCGTTGTAAAGGATAAAAACAGCGTAGATATGCGCTTTGCGTTCTGTTTTCCCGATACCTATGAGATAGGAATGTCGCATCTTGGAATGAAGATACTGTATTCGCTGACCAATGAACGCGAAAACTTCTGGTGCGAACGTGTTTTTGCTCCCGATGTCGATTTTGAAAAGCTTATGCGCGAGAATGATATTCCGCTGTACGGACTTGAAAGTCTTGAACCTATCAAGGATTTCGATTTCATCGGATTTACGATACAGTATGAAATGTGTTATACAAACATTCTGAATATGCTTGATCTGGCAGGAGTGCCTGTAAAGGCGAAAGACCGTACAGAACTATCGCCGATCGTCCTCGGCGGAGGGCCGTGCGTATGCAATCCCGAGCCTAAGATCGGAAGAGCGTCGTGTAGGGAAAGAGTGTAGATCTCGGTGGTC
>CAMJES010000244.1 GCA_946404705.1 uncultured Ruminococcus sp.
GATTGAGAACCTCGGGGTTTATGATAGTACGAATCATCGCGCTTATAATGGGTACATCTCTGCTTACCTATACGACCTCGCCTATCACGCTCACAGACGCTATTGAAAGGCTTATGTCGCCGCTTGCAAAGATACATCTTCCGGTTCATGAGCTTGCAATGATGATGACTATTGCACTTCGCTTTATTCCGACTCTTATTGAGGAAACTGACAAGATAATGTCTGCACAAAAAGCGCGCGGCGCGGATATGGAGAGCGGAAACCTTATGCAGCGCGCAAAGGCTCTTACACCTATCCTTATTCCCCTTTTTGTTTCTGCGTTCCGCCGTGCCGAAGAGCTTGCGCTTGCTATGGAATGCCGCTGCTATCACGGAGGTGACGGAAGAACCCGTTTGAAGGAGCTTAAATCGACCTCGGCTGATTATATGGCACTTGGTTTGTCATTCATCTTCCTCGACGCAGTTATTCTGATGAATATTATTTTCGGCTGACGGGAGAAGCTTATGCGCAACTTAAAATGTACAATGTCATACAGAGGTACAGCTTACCACGGATTTCAGAGCCAAAACAATGCTGTTGCTATACAGGATATCCTTGAACAGCGGCTTTCTTATCTTACGCATGGAGAAGTTAAGGTCAACGGCTGCTCCCGAACGGATAAAGGCGTACACGCAAACGAATTCTGCTTCAACTTTAAAACAGAACACCCTATCCCCTGCAATAATATCATAAGAGGGATTAATTCGCTTCTGCCCGATGATATCGCCGTTCACACCTGCGAAGAGGTCGTCGAGGATTTTCACGCACGTTTTTCCTGCGTCGGAAAAGAATATGTTTATCTTCTTTTAAACAGTCCAACAAAAAACCCGTTCTATTCCGACCTTGCGCTGCATTATCCTTATAAATTGGATTTGCAGCTGCTTGACAAATGTGCGCAGGCTTTTGTCGGGACGCACGATTTTACATCATTCTGCGGAACTGCCAATATTAAAGAAAACTGCACTAGAACTGTTGAGTATTTTCATGTTCAGAAAGATGAAAGTTTTGTGAGATTTATTGTAAAAGGCGACGGTTTCCTGTATAATATGGTTAGGATAATGGTCGGAACTCTGATTTTCATTAACGAGGGGAAAATTGACCCGAACGGTATTGAAGATATCCTTGCGAAAAAGGACAGAAACTATGCAGGAAAAACTGCTGCGCCTTACGGATTATATTTAAATAAGGTCTTCTACTGATATATTGTGTGACACCCCAAATGTCAGCATTTGCATAGATAGAAAGGAACGAAAAAATGGCTGTAACTGATGTTTCCGATCTTAAAAAAAGACGGCAAAGGAAAAAACTCAGCAGATTTTTAAAAAAATTTATCATAATTTTTATTTTGGCAGCGGCAGTCGCTGCAATTGTTTTCACCAAAAGCTTATGGTATCCGAAGCTTGACGGTATCCTTACCAAAATTCCCGTAAGCGAAAACACATCGGAACTGGCAGGAGGAAATTTTCCCATCTCGATCGAAGGCGGCGCTGCTTATCGGTTGGAGGCTGTTGATGACGGAGTTGCTGTGCTTGATGACTCGCATTATTTTGTCTATGATACCAACGGCAAAAACATTTTCACACAGCAGCACACGCTTGCAAATCCTATTCTGACCGTTTCTCCGAAAAAAGCGCTTATTTATGATATCGGCGGAAATTCATTCAGCCTTATGAGCAAATACAAATGCATATATAAAATTGATACCGACTACCCTATTCTTCTTGCAAATCTCAGCAGCAACGATAAGGCTGCGGTCGTTACCAAAGACGACAAATTCCTTTCGGTAATGAAGATCTATGACAGCAGCGGCAAGAACATTTTCAATTACAGTTCCATTGAACGCATCATAGATGTAACATTTAACAGCGACAACAACGGCTGCTATATTACAACTATCGGCTCCAAGGACGGCGTTCTCGTTTCAAAGATACTTTATTATAAATTTGACAAGATTGATTACGATGAACTGGGCAATCCCACGCCTATCTGGCAGACTGAAAACCTTGAAACGCTTGCCATTTCGGTAAGGCTTTTCGGAAACGACAAGATAATTGTTTTCGGGGATAACCTGTGCGCTTGTTATGATACATCCGGAAATCTTCTGTCTACATACAAATATACGCGAAATCTGAGCGATTACGACTCAAACGACAAAATCGCTGCTCTTGTTTTTAACAACACGGAACAGCGCTGCTCGGAAATAGTTATGATTGACAGCGAAACAGGAGAAGATTCATCTTTTGACACAGATTTCATCGTAAACAGTCTTCATGTTTATGATTCCGAAGCATATATTCACAATAACCGTGAAATAATCGCATACAATATCTTAGGCGAAGAAATTTCAAAGGCTGAACTTACTGAAGATTATGACGATTTCAGAAAGCTTGGCTCCAATGTTTTTCTGCTTGGATATGATAAGATAAACAAAATAGATTTTAATTAAGGAACAGCAATGAACTTTATTACAGAACATTTACTTGACATAATTTCGATACTTCTTATAATTATTATAACGTTTGCAGGCTATAAAAAAGGCATTCTGCGAATGATCATTTCGCTTGTCGGATTTTTCGCCGCTGCTGCGATTTCGGGCTTTGTAAGCAATGTAACTTATGAATATGTATATTTTCATATTGTACAGCCGTCTGTTATGGAATACATCGAATCCGAAGCGGATAAGCTTTCCGAAGAATATTCTCAAGAAAAACTGCTTGAAAAGCTGGGACTTTCCGCTGTAAATGAAGCTGAGAGCAATGATACTGATTTATACTTGACGGATGACGAATTTAGTGGTAAACTTAACAGTATATTCAAAGAATACTGCGGCAGGATAACCGAATCGCTGAGCGGAGTTATTCCCGATGAGATTTTGGAAAGTGCCGATGAATATCTTGAAAAAAACAGCTTTGATAAACATGAAGTGCTTAATGACAGCAAAGCTTCCGCTGTTACGATAATCGAAGCGGAAATAATTCGTCCGGTAATGCTGAAAACAGTTAAAAATGTTATATTCTTTATAACGTTTATTATCGTTTGCATTATTTTTTCGATACTTTCAAGGCTCGCAGGAATAATCAGGCGGATAGAACTTATAAAAACTCCGGATTCCTTTTTGGGAGGAATTCTTGGGTTCATCTACTCTATTTTAACAATAATGGCATTGTCGCTGCTTTGCAGTATATTTATAAAGCTGACAGCAAACGAAAACACGGTATTAAACACCGGTGTTATTGAAGAAACATTCTTTTTTAAGTATGCTTATTCATGGAGTTTTATGCTGATTGCGGCTTTGCTTAAATAAAAGTTTGGAGGATACTAAATGCTTTGTTCAAGATGTAAGAAAAGAACTGCTGTGGTATTTATTACAGCAATACAAGGCGAAGAAAACCACAACGAAGGTCTTTGCCTTGTATGCGCTAAACAGCTTGGAATACCGCAGGTCAAAGAATATATGGATCAAATGGGAATGACCGATCAGGATGTTGAGGATTTTTCCGATGAACTCACAGGGATCACCGAGGATGATGATGACGGCGGTTTCTTCAAAAAAGGCGGAACGGCAGGTTTTCCGAACTTTCTTCAAAATCTTATGGGTGGACTTCCAAAGGGCTTCGAAGCTTTTTCAAAGCAGGAACCGATTGATGATGAAAACGGCGACAATACTG
>CAMJES010000245.1 GCA_946404705.1 uncultured Ruminococcus sp.
TATCATAGCCGGTGACTGGAGTTCAGACGTGTGCTCTTCCGATCTGGTCAGAGGGTTTTATCTGATTGAATTCGTGGCATAAATCGTTGCACCTGTTTATTTCGTTAAGGATTTCCTAGTCATAATTGGCGTTATACAGAAAGCCCCGGTCACGCTTTTCTTTTTCGGTCATTTCAACACCTCATTTTCACAAAATAAAAATCCCATACATTTATTTAGCACAATATTCCGCACATCTTATAAGCAGTTTCAGGTATTCGGGCTGACCGAGATTTTCGTAAGTGTGTCCCGGAGTTATGCCTATGACACGTCCTTTGCCGTATTGATGCGTCCATAATGCCGGCTGTCTGCCGTGCTGTGAAATCGAATATCCAAGCACGTTGGTATCTCCCACGATTTTTATCTGATAATGTTCATCAACATTAGAAAACGTGAATGTCGGAATACCGTCAGTTATTTCACCGGGGACAGGCTCAAATGATACCGGACATTGCTCGGGGTGAGCAATGAAAAATGCACGCAGGATATCTCAAAAAGGGGAACACCGGGGAAGTACTGAAACGAGCTGCAAACCATGTAATACTTTCCGTTTGCTCTGCATACGCTGGGGTCGGGGTAAAAGCCTTTTAATACGGGGTTTGTGTAAATCATAGAAATTCTCCTGCCTTTTTGAAATAAGTGTTTGCGATGTGCTTGTACAGGTGATGAATATATACAATACGCTCTGCCTGTCAATTGACCGCATATTATTCGTATTATATCACATACATTTATTTTTTTCAAGAAGAATTTTTTGATTACAGAATTTTTCTTTTTTTGATTACAGAATTTTTCTTATCTCATTGGCTGTCAGCATTTTGGCTCTTTCTGAATTGCAAAGGAGTGACTGATTTTTAAAACAAAAACATTTAAGGGTAAATACAAGTTGGAATACAAGGATAAAAGCGGAATAAACAGAAGCGTAAAGATAAGCATTATTCCGATAAGACTGTGTGAGTTCAAAAATACGGAGCTTAATCTTGTGGTGGTGCACGGTTTCGGTAAAATGCCGATGATGCTGATTACAAATCTGAAAAGCGATGACAAGCGAATCTGTACAGCAATATGCAAGGTATATCTGATGAGGTGGAGGATCGAAGAATATTTCAAATTCAAGAAACAGAACTTTGGCTTTGAAAACTTGAGAGTACAGTCATTAAAGTCGATAAGAAATCTTGATCTGCTGCTTACGATTGCAATAGGGTATGTTGCAGAAATATCGGGTAAATCGGAGAATATCAAACTGCGTGCGGAAATTGTTGAGGTTTCCAAGCGTTTGTTCGGCGTGCCTAATTTTATCTATTATGCTGTTGCTGACGGTATCTTTGAAGTTTTGAAGGCTGTTAAATCGGGTATTGGCAGATTCTTTTCTTTGCCCAATTTCGATGGGCAATTGTCTTTCTTTTCCGATTTTGAGGTGTCTAGGCTGAATTTTGGGGAAAGTTAAGGACATCACTATATTGACATTGCCCTTGACGAGCTTGTGTTCTTTATCCGCAGCAAAAAAGCTATCCCCTTCGGAAAGCCCTCGGCAAATACCGCCGAAATAGATTATGCTTCGCTTGAACTCATCGGTTATCCCGACAGCGCATATACGCTCTATTCCGATAACGGAACTTCCCCCGTTCCCGAGGACAGCCTTACTGTTACCGAATTACACAAATAAACGCAAAACAAGCAAACCTCCCGTATGAAGCTCAAAAACTTCATACGGGAGGTTTTTCATGTTATCTTTATCTGCAGTAAATCTTTATTGCGTCACACATAAACTGCGCCGTGCCGTCGCCATGCTTGTCAATGTTAGCATTATACTAATTCCAAACCAACCTATAGACAAATACTCGGATATAATAATCCAATTCTGCGTCAGACTCCCTTGACAGGCGACAGCCTGCCTGCGGTCGTCTTTCTTGACTTGAATTATTCTATCTGTCGTATTTGTCTATAGAACGGTTTGGAATTAGTATTAAAGCGTTCATCGGTAAGTGTTCCGTTACCAAAACCTGTACATCTCATAATATACAATTGCCGCTATCACGAGGATATTGCATAATGCACTTGTAATATAGCGTAATGTGTGAGCTTTTTCCTTTATCAAAGCCGCTATGGAAACAATTGCCGCCGCTGCACATACCGCTGTGCAGATCATCTGCAATATGCCTATTATCGCACCTGCTATGTAAGGAATTCCGCCCTCACAGGCCGCATAAACGACGTAAGTTCCGAGGAAAGCAAGAACAGAACATATCTTTGCCGTTTCGCCTGCCGCAATTACTCCTGCGCCCCGATATGCTGTCCATTTTCCGTGCTTTTTCTTTTTATGTCCGATAAGCAGGGTGAATATTGCAGCCACAGCCAGCAAAACATATACCATAATCAGACACAGCTTGACAAGATAAAAGCTGTCCTGTATCAGCTCCACAGACGGCTGACAAAGTGCTGTCCTTCCGTCGGGATAGGTCTTTACGCCGAGCAGGAACGATTGTTTTCCGTATGTTACTTGATATACATCGTTTCCGATATCCTCTGCCTCGCCCAACCTGCTCGCCGGAATTGCATTAAGATAGGGCATAAATTTCAGCATTCCGCGATAAGTAGAACGAGAAGTCAGATAATAGCCGTTCAGCTCTGCTTTTTTCACAGTACCCGAACCATATTTGTCCGAAGACAGATCCCCGAAAACAAGAGAGGGCATATCATACATAAAATCATTGCTGTTCTGTTCGTTGATAAGAACCGCCAGTCCGATCTTGGAATCACGGTCAAATATCATATTCGCCTGCCCTGCCACAGTTGCTCCGCTGTGACCGTATGTACGAACGGAATGTTCTTCGCACCAAAAGCCGTGTGCACACATCGGGATATCCGAATTGCCATAGAATTCCGTTGCGGCGAACAGCTCTTCCTGCGTTTCTGGATATTGAAAAAGCGGCGCATCATCATTCACCAAAGCCTGTGCGTATGTAATAAGATCGGAGAGCGTTCCCGTTGCCGCACCTGCAGGATAAAGCGGAATATAATACAGACAGCTCCCGAGATCGATACAATGTCCGAAATTGAAACGATAGGTTTTCGTCTTTTTTCGCTGTTCATATACCCATTCGTTATCGCTGTGATCGGGGTTCAGCGCAGTATGTTCCATTCCGAGCGGTTCAAAGATATTATCATGAACGTATTCGCAGTAATCCTGCCCCGTTACACACTCGATAACATAGCCTGCAACTGCCGCACCGTAGTTGGAATAGGCTGTTACCTCTCCGGGACGATTTATCTGTGCAGGCTCTATCTTCTGTAAAGCTTCACCGAGGGGTAGAATTTCATCGGCATCCTCGACCTCGATAGGAAATGTTGTTTCCTGCCAGCCTGCGTTATGGTTCATAAGGTTCATCATCGTGATCGGTTCATCATAGGAAAGCTTACGAAAGAAGCCTTCGGGAAGATATTCACGAACATCACGTTCAAGGTCAATCTTGCCCTGCTCCCAAAGCTGCATTGCGCTTACCCATATAAATGTTTTTGAGATACTGCCCCATTCGTAAACGGAATTTTCATCGGCAGGGATATTATCTTCCATATTTATTTTGCCGAAGTAGCCGGTGTAAAGGACCTCATCTCCCTGAGATCGGAAGAGCGTCGTGTAGGGAAAGAGTGTAGATCTCGGTGG
>CAMJES010000246.1 GCA_946404705.1 uncultured Ruminococcus sp.
GCCTTGATATTTCTGCCCTCACGTCCGATGATCCTGCCCTTCATTTCGTCATTCGGCAGAGGAACAACGGAAACGGCGGATTCGGAGACCTGATCTGCCGAACATTTTGAGATAGCAAGTGAAATAAGGTTCCTTGCCTTTTCCTCACATTCGTCCTTGAGCTGCTGCTCGTAGGACTGGATTTTGAGTGCTTTTTCGTGGACAAGCTCGTTTTCGAGCATTGAAAGGAGATGCTCTTTAGCCTGTTCCATTGTAAACTGTGAGATCCTTTCAAGAATTTCCATTTGGGACTTCTTGATAGAATCGGCTTCTTCAAGCTTTTCATCAGCCTGCTTGATCTTTTTCTGAAGGATCTCGTCCTTCTTTTCAAGGCTGTCGTTCTTTTTGTCGAGATTGTCTTCCTTCTGCTGGATCCTTCGTTCCTGGCGTGAGATCTCGCCTCTGCGTTCCTTCAGCTCTTTTTCAAGCTCGGCGCGGCTTTTCTGGATCTCCTCTTTAGCATCGAGAAGAGCAAGCTTTTTCTGATTTTCCGCTTCTGTCTTTGCTGCTTCGACAAGTCGCTCGGCTTCTTTTTCAGCCGAACCTATCTCTGCTTCTGCCTGTTTTTTGCGGTGATTTATACCGGCGAAGAAGAATATTGCTCCTCCGGCTGCAAATCCGACAACAAGCGCAATGACAGCTGCGATGATAGCTGCTGTGTTCAAGTCCTTAACCTCCCCATAAATATGAATATCGCTCGGAAGGTTTGAACAAGAGGATTTCACACCCTTGCCCGCTGTAACGGCGGTATGGTATTAAATATTATCCTCAATTGACAATTTTCACTACATAACGTATAATTTTATCCGAATAATACAATCTGTAAAGAATAACTGAACCCTTGTAAAGGGCTTGATAATGATAATGAATATATGAAAACCTCTATTCAAACGATAGAGCGAGTAAAAAATGAACTGCAATTTATTAAAGGAAAACCGTTTTTAGCATTTTCATACATAAAAAAACAGCAGAAACACTATTTACGGCGTTTCCTTAGTGACAAACCTGCAAACTAACGCTTGCAGAGTTACCTTATATTGCATTTACTTTACTATTGTAATATAATTTTGTAATAATGTCAAGGTTATTTTAATATTTTCACACTTTTTCATAAGAAAAAAGGCTTTTAACTGTGAAAAAAGACGGTTGACAAATTTGCAAAAGTGTGATAACATATTCTCAGTAAATAGCATAAAAACGTTGATAAAGGATGGCGATCCTCTAATGGAGCCTTCAGAGAGCTGCGGTCATCGGCTGTAAACCGCGGCAGACTTCGGAGTTTCGCATACCGCCTTTTGAGTGCGCTTAATCTGCGCCGTCTGCCTGCGTTAAGGGCGTTAATGAGGTGCGTTCGATGTATTTCGGCGCATAAATTAGGGTGGAATCACGGTTTTTATCGTCCCTGATGCTGTAAAAAAGCGTCAGGGGCGTTTTTATTTATCTCTGTTAAGGGTAAAATATAGACCGTAGAAACAGTTTTTTATGTTAACAATAAATTTTTATATGGAGGTAAACGAAAATGATCAAGCTCACACTTAAAGACGGAAGCGTTAGGGAGTGCGAAAAGGGTACACCTGCGGCTGAAGTTATCAAGGGCATCGGAATGGGTCTTTACAAGGCTGCCTGCGCAGTAAAGCTCGGCGGAAAGGTATGCGATATCCGCACAGTTATCGAAGAGGACTGCGAGTTCGAGGTTCTCACATTCGATACGGAAGACGGAAGAAAGGCATTCAACCACACAGCTTCGCATATCCTTGCACAGGCTGTAAAGCGCCTTTACCCCGAGGTAAAGCTTGCGATAGGCCCGTCTATACACGACGGCTTCTACTACGATTTTGACGCGCCGAAGGCTTTCACGCCAGACGACCTCACAAAGATCGAAGCTGAGATGAAGAAGATCGTCAAGGAGGGCATCGAGCTTGAAAAGTTCGAACTTGCTCCCGATGAAGCTATGAAAAAGCTGGAAGAAATGGGCGAGCCTTACAAGGTTGAGCTTTGCAGGGAACACGCAGACAAGGGCGAACCCATTTCATTCTATAAGCAGGGCGAGTTCGTTGACCTCTGCGCAGGCCCTCACCTTGCTTCAACTGCTCCCGTAAAGGCTGTAAAGCTTCTCTCCTGCACAGGCGCATACTGGAGAGGCGACTCAAAGGGCAAGCAGCTCTGCCGTGTTTACGGAACAGCTTTCCCGAAGGCAAGCGAGCTTGAAGCATATCTTACGGCAAGAGAAGAAGCGCAGATGCGCGACCACAACAAGCTCGGCCGTGAGCTTGAATATTTCACAACGGTAGATTATATCGGTCAGGGACTTCCGATACTTCTCCCGAAGGGCGCAAAGGTTATCCAGACTCTTCAGCGCTGGGTCGAAGATGTTGAAGCTTCAAAGGGCTGTATTCTCACAAAAACTCCGTTTATGGCAAAGCGTGAGCTTTACAAGATATCGGGACATTGGGATCACTATCTTGACGGTATGTTCGTTCTCGGCGACCCGAATGACGAAGAAAAGGAATGCTTTGCTCTCCGTCCGATGACCTGCCCGTTCCAGTATCAGGTATTCCTCAACCGCGCAAGATCCTACCGTGATCTCCCGATGCGCCTTACGGAAACCTCAACGCTGTTCAGAAACGAGGACAGCGGCGAAATGCATGGACTTATTCGTGTTCGTCAGTTCACGATCTCCGAGGGACACTACATTCTCCGTCCAGAGCAGCTTGAAGAAGAGTTCAGAGGTTGTCTTGAGCTTGCAAAGTATATGCTTGATACGGTCGGACTTCTTGAGGACTGCACATTCAGATTCTCGCAATGGGATCCCGCAAACCCGAAGAATAAGTACGAGGGTACTGCGGAACAATGGGATCACGCACAGTCTGCAATGGAAAAGATACTCAACGACCTCGGCGTAGAATATACTATCGGTATAGATGAAGCTGCTTTCTACGGACCTAAGCTTGATATCCAGTACAAGAACGTATTCGGCAAGGAGGATACGCTTGTAACAATTCAGATTGATATGCTCCTTGCAGAGAAATTCGGAATGGAATATACCGATGTTGACGGCAAAAAGCGCAGACCTTATATTATCCACAGAACCTCACTCGGCTGCTACGAGCGTACACTTGCATATCTTATTGAAAAGTACGCAGGCGTTCTTCCTCTCTGGCTTGCACCCGAGCAGGTCAGAGTGCTTCCTATCAGCGAGGCTCACGCTGCTTATGCGCAGGAGATCGCAGACAAGATGACTGCACACGGCATGAGAGTTACCGTTGACAAGCGTGACGAGAACATCGGCACAAAGATAAAGGCTTCCCGTCTTGAAAGAATTCCTTATACCTTTATTATAGGCGACAAGGAAATGGAAAACGGCTCCGTAACTATCCGTTCAAGAAAAGAGGGCGAGCTTCCCGACGTTAAACTTGATGAAGCTCTTGCAAAGGTATTTGTGGAGAATGATACTAAGGCAAAGTAAATTGGCTTCAGCGAATTAATCAGAATATAAATTCAACTTCCGTGCGAAAAGTTTCGTGCGGAAGTTTTTGTAAAAAAGGGGGCATTTGATTGAGTAAATTCACAGAATATATCGGCAGGCAGTTCGGCAACCCTCACGGATTTGTCGGAAAAGTCTGCTGTATAATAATGAAT
>CAMJES010000247.1 GCA_946404705.1 uncultured Ruminococcus sp.
ACCACCGAGATCTACACTCTTTCCCTACACGACGCTCTTCCGATCTCCCATAAGTATGGGCTTGCCGCCGTTTTTGATAAGCTTAACGATGTTTGTGTTAAGTCCGATTGCGCACATTGCCATTGCAATGAAGAATTTTGCGAGCCATTTCATAAACGAAACGAAGCTGCCGTTATAAAATGCCGTGAAGCCGTTTTCGGGGATAAGTCCGACAACGGTCGTGATTATTGAAGCGGCGATAAAATAGAGTATAAACCACGGAAATATCTTCGCAAAGGAGAAGCTGCCCGATTCTGTGCCGCTTGCTTTTGCTTTTTTTGTACGGATAAGCGCAAGAACGAGCGTTATCGGGATAATTGCGAGTGTACGCGTAAGCTTTACGGTAACGGCAGCGGAGAGAATTCCCTCTGTGCCGTAGATGCTTTCGCCCGTTGATGCGCAGGCTGTGACCGAGGAGGTGTCGTTAACGGCTGTTCCTGCGAATATCGCAAAGCCCTCCGAGCCGAGTCCGAGCGCATAGCCGAGCGTAGGGAAAATCAGCGCGGCAAGGACATTGAAAAGGAAGATAACGGAAATCGACTGTGCAACTTCTTCATCATCGGCATCAATTACGGGTGCTGTGGCTGCGATTGCAGAGCCGCCGCATATTGACGAGCCTACGCCGATAAGCGTTGATACTTTCGGGTCAAGCTTCATTATCTTCATCATTACAAAGGCGGTCACAAGCGATATCGTGATAGTTGAAATGATAACGGGAAGGCTTTTGCTGCCGACCTTTGCGATTGTGCCGAGATTGAGCGAGAAGCCGAGGATTATGACCGCCCATTGGAGTATCTTTTTTGATGTGAATTTTATGCCGTCCTTGGTGCGTTCGGAAACGGCGAACTTCGGAAAAACGAGCGTTATTATCATACCGATTAAAATGGCAAAAACCGGCGCGCCTATTACTTCAAGCGAGAAGCTGCCGACAGAAAGACCTGCAAGAAATGTCGAAACAGCGGCTATTGCGGCGCATATTGCTATGCCGAGTGCGTTTTTCTTTAAAAACTGCATTGATTGAAATATCTCCTTTGAACAAAATACCGTATTGGCAGAGTTTCTGCGAATACTATTATATTTTACCACGGACAAGCTTTTAATTCAATATTATAAATGTGAATTAGACGATATAAACAGCGGATTTTGGGGCAAAATATCCTCTTGGTTGAGTGAAAATGCCCAAAATGCACTCCGATCGGGGCTAATAATGTGAAAAATAAAAGAAAATTCAAAAAAACCCTTGACAAATCTTTCAAGGGGTGTATAATATAATTAGCACTCAGGAAGAAAGAGTGCTAACAGAGTGCTAATACAAGTGCTAAAACATAAGTATAAAGGAGTGATCGTTTTGCAGGATGAGCGAAGGCGCAGAATTCTTGCCGCCGTAGTTGATGAATATATTACGACCGGCGAACCTGTCAGCTCAAAAACGATCGCCGCGCTGCCCGATATAAGAGTTTCGCCTGCTACGATACGCAACGATATGGCGCTTCTGGAGGAGCTTGGCTACCTTGAACAGCCGCACACCTCCGCAGGGCGTATCCCGACATATAAGGGATACAGACTTTATATCGAACAGCTCATGCCGGAGCATAATCTTTCCGACGAGGATAAAAAAATGCTTGACGATATCCTCGATGTTGAGATACCAACGGCGGATGTGCTTATCGAAAAAGCCTCTACCGCACTTGCGCAGCTTACAAACTGTGCGGCAGTTGCAAAAAACGTTGCACCGAAGTTTTCCGTTATCACGAAGGTCGAGGTCATACCGACAGGAAGAAGAATGTACGTCCTGCTGATGATAACCTCGTCCGGAGATATCAAGAATAAGGTCTGCCGCTTGGAATTCGACCTTACGAATGAGCAGCTTGACTTCTTCACAAGCTTTATGGCGGAAAATCTTGAGGGCGTTACCATTGACGAGCTTTCAGATGATACTCTCAAAGAGCTTGCGGCGGCAATGGGAACGTACATGGTCACGCTTACACCGCTTTTAAAGGGCGTGAGCGAGCTTGCAGAGTGCTTCCGCGATAACGAGGTCGTTGTTTCGGGAGAGAAAAATCTGCTTGCAAGAACAGACATTGACAACAATCAGATAGCGCACTTCTTTGAACATAAAAACGAGGTCGTAAAGATGCTTGACGACAGCTTCGGCGACCTGCAGGTAATGTTCGGCGAGGACGGAGGGTTCGTTATCGAAAACTCCAGCATGATTGTTTCAAAGATAAAGAAAGGCGATAAGACCGCAGGTTCTCTCGGCGTGATAGGCCCGATGAGAATAAACTATGCTAAGATCATTCCCTATGTCGAATATCTTAGTGAAAGGATCACGGAGATGATATCCGATGATGAACCGCCTGCGGATACCGGAACAGGAGAAAAGCTTCTTCCCGATTCGGATAAGTCGCCCCGATAAAGAAAGGAGTCCTGCCTCAAATGGATACAAATAATAAAGAGGAACTTGAAAACGAGCAGACCGAGGAAGTTTCCGAGGATACCGCTCAGGCTTCCGAAGCTCCCGAAGAGGAGAAAGCGGAGGAGGTTTCACCCGAGCAGAAGCGCATTGAAGAGCTTGAAAAACAGCTCGGCGAGGAAAAGGATAAATACCTTCGAGTTGCCGCAGAGTATGACAACTTCCGCAAGCGTTCCGTAAACGACCGCTTGAACGCCGTTGCAGACGCGCAGGCAAAGGTCATCACCGAGATACTTTCCGTCATCGACAACTTTGAACGTGCGATGGACGCTGAATGCTCCGATGAGAACTACAAAAAAGGCGTTGAGATGATTTTCAAGCAGTACACGGGTATTCTTGATAAGCTCGGCGTTACCGAGATAGCGGCGCTCGGCGAACCGTTCGACCCGAATATCCACCACGCGGTAAATCAGGTCGAGGATGAAAACTTCGGCGAGAACACCGTTTGTCAGGTTTTCCAGAAGGGCTACAAGCTCGGCGACAAGGTCATACGCTGTGCGATGGTCGTTGTCGCAAATCCTTAAAAGCTTACTATTCAAAAGATATTTGTTATATAAGAAAGGAAGATTTTTATGTCAAAGATCATTGGTATTGACTTAGGTACAACAAACTCCTGCGTAGCAGTTATGGAAGGCGGCAACGCAGTCGTTATCGCTAACACAGAGGGCGCAAGAACCACGCCGTCCGTTGTAGGCTTCACAAAGACAGGCGAACGTCTTGTAGGTCAGGTCGCAAAGCGTCAGGCTGTTACGAACGCTGACAGAACAATTTCTTCTATCAAGCGTCACATGGGTTCCGACTACAAGGTAAAGATCGATGATAAGGAATTCACTCCGCAGCAGATCTCCGCTATGATTCTCCAGAAGCTCAAGGCTGATGCAGAGGCTTATATCGGTGAGCCGGTAACAGAAGCAGTTATCACAGTTCCTGCATACTTCACAGACGCACAGCGTCAGGCTACAAAGGACGCAGGTCAGATCGCAGGACTTAACGTAAGAAGAATTATCAACGAACCTACCGCAGCTGCTCTTTCCTACGGCATTGACAAGGAAGAAGACCAGAAGATCATGGTTTACGACCTCGGCGGCGGTACATTCGATGTATCTATCATTGAAATGGGCG
>CAMJES010000248.1 GCA_946404705.1 uncultured Ruminococcus sp.
CCTGCCTGCGGTCGTCTTCCTTGACTTGGATTATTCTATCTGTCGTCTTTGTCTAATCTTGCTTCAAAACAAGCAGAACTTATCGATGAATTGAATAAATGTACTGTACAACAGAAAGAAACCGCCCTTGAACTTTTGGCGGTTTATTTAAGGTCTGTTAAGTGAAATGCTGTCAATAAAAACAAATAAAAAAACTCCCTTAACCAATACAGTCAAGGGAGTTTTGGTGCGGATAATGTGACTTGAACACACACGGTATTGCTACCACCAGAACCTGAATCTAGCGCGTCTGCCGATTCCGCCATATCCGCATTTCAACCATTATATTATACAATAAAATCCTTGTGAAGTCAAGTAGAATGACTTGTTTTAACAAAATATTCATAAATATCCTCTCCAAAATACATTTATGCTTGACAAATATTCGGGGGTAATGTAAAATATATACTATACACTTATGCGCTTTTTGATGATACAGAGGTATAATATATGTCTAATTCCAAGAAAAACAGAAATAACGGCACAAAACGCCGAAAAAAGCAGCTTTCACCCGAAGCAAAGCGCCGTCAGAGAGCAGCGCAGGCGAAAATAGGCTCTTTCCTCGGAGTTGCCGTGCTTTTAGTCGGCGTTATCGTGCTTTTTAAAATGGGCAGCAGCGTTGAAGTTCCGCTTGAGATACAGTCGGAGGGTTATGTCTGCCTTGCGCCCGAGGAGGAAAGCGAAAGTCAGACAGTTATTGACGAAAACGGCGAAGCGGTCGAGGTACAAAAGATAACCGAAGCACCGCTGCCCGAGGATCCGCTTGCCGAAAATATACGCAAGATAAATATCACCCTGCCCGAAACCTATCCCATAGATATGATAATTCGCTCGGAGTATGCGATAGTCTATGATTCGACCGCAAACAAGGTGCTTTATGCAAAAAATCCCGATGAAAAATGCTATCCTGCAAGCACGACCAAGATACTTACTTCGGCAGTCACTATCAAAAACGCCCCCGATGGAATGGTTTTCCGCGTCGGCGATGAACAGAGCATGGTCAACGAGGGTTCAAGCCTTGCAATGGTCAACATCGGAAGCGAGCTTGACCTGCAGATGATAGTTGACGGAATGATGATCCCCTCGGGAAATGACGCCTCTTACTGCGCTGCGGCAAATATCGGACGTATTCTCGGCGAGGACGACAGCCTTTCCGCAGACGGCGCAGTCAAGCTTTTTATGGAGGAAATGAACAAGACCCTCAAAAATATCGGCTGCGAGAACACGCATTTCTCCGTTCCCGACGGCTTCCACGATGAAGACCACTACACAACTGTCAAGGATATGCTCCGCGTTACGCTCTATGCACAGCAGTTCCCGATGCTGCTCGATTCCGCGGCAACACCGAACAAGTATGTCACATTCCTTTCGGGCGAGGCTGTATCGTGGGAGAACTCCAACAAGCTTATCCATGATTACAGCGATTGTTATTATATGTATGCAAACGGAATGAAAACGGGTATGA
Source organism: uncultured Ruminococcus sp. (assembly GCA_946404705.1). Classification (GTDB taxonomy): domain Bacteria; phylum Bacillota; class Clostridia; order Oscillospirales; family Ruminococcaceae; genus UMGS363. The sequence goes on from CAMJES010000248.1 coordinate 1,505, forward strand.
CCGATGAAGCAGGATATTGCGTTGTCGCAACCGCAAGACGCTTCGACCATGATGTTATATGCATCGTTTTCGGCTCGTCTGCGTCGGATATACGCTGGAACGATACTATTGCGCTGCTCGACGCCGCATTCGTGCAGATAAGAGCAAGCTGAGAGGTTTTATTATGGTAAATATCGGAAATGAATGGGACGAGCTTTTAAAGGGCGAATTTGAAAAGGAGTATTATCTGCGGCTACGTCAGTTTCTTATAAGCGAATATGGGCATTACAGAGTTTATCCCAATATGTATAATATTTTCAATGCGCTCAAATATACATCTTACAGCGATGTCAAGGCGGTCATTCTCGGTCAAGACCCCTATCACCAGCCGGGACAGGCTCACGGACTTTGCTTTTCTGTCCAGAAGGGAACACCGCAGCCGCCCTCGCTCCAAAATATTTTCAAGGAGCTGCAAAGCGACCTCGGCATTACACCGCCTCACCACGGAGAGCTTGTTTCATGGGCGCAGAACGGAGTGCTGCTGATGAACACAGTCCTCACGGTAAGAGAAAGTGCGCCGAATTCGCATAAGGGCAAGGGCTGGGAGATCTTCACCGACCGCGTTATCGGACTGCTCAACGAGCGCGAAAAGCCTATTGTTTTCATACTGTGGGGCGGAAATGCGCGCTCGAAAAAGCCGCTTATAACCAACCCCGCACACCTTATTCTCGAATCGCCGCACCCGAGTCCGCTTTCGGCATATAACGGATTTTTCGGCAACAAGCATTTCTCAAAAACGAACGAATTTCTTGCCCGAAACGGCATTGAGCCGATCGACTGGAGAATACCCGAATAAAAAAGCTGCCGCTTGGGGCATTCCCAAACGGCAGTATTTGTAAAGAGGTTCCGGATTTAAGAGGTATTTATCGTTACCGATTGGTACCGAGCCACCAACTTGAAGTGTTTCGTATAGCAATCTACGAACTGCCCAAGGGGGGCGCCCCTTAGCTTCCCTCGCCCGAAATAAGCGCGATAGGATCTATCCATTCACCGTTCTTTTTGAGCGCGAAATGGAGATGCGGCTCGTCCTCGATCTCACCCTCGGCGGTAGAACCGACGCTGCCGATGATAGTTCCTGCGGAAACGGTCTGTCCCTCGCTTACGGCTACATCCTCCGAAAGGTTGGAGTAGAAGCCGATAAGTCCGTCTTCATGGTCGATCTCAACCGTAACGCCGAGCATAGGGTCGTTGTAAACCTGCGTTACCGTGCCTGAAGTCATGCTCTTGACCTTTTCGCCCGTTTTTGCAGCGATATCAACACCGTCATGCGTCTTCCAAACGTTCAGCGTTTTCGACTTTACAAGCTCGCCGTTCGAAAATTCGCATATCACCTCGCCGTTCACAGGACGAACGTAAACTGTGTAAGCGTCCTTTTTAGCTTCGGTTTCGGACGTTTCCGACTGAACAGCTTCGGTCTGCGGCGCAGTTGTTTCCTCCGTGTTCTTTTCAGTCTTTTTGACCTGCTGCTGTTCAGCGTTCGCCTGCTCGGCGTTGTCGGCTTCGGTGACAGCGTTTGGCTTGTTCGCATTGATAAGCTCCTCGTTAAGCTTGTCCGCAGCCTTTGAATAGGAGTAAAGTCCGATACCGCCGACCGCCAAAATGCATACGCATATCGCCGTGATAAAACCTTTTCCGCCAAGATTTTCCTTGCTGAAAAATTTTTTCATTAAATATGTCCACCTTTCGTTAAATATAAGGCCTTTTGCCTTCTTTATCAGTAAAATGCCGATATATGATCAGCGTTTTCATAGCATAGTTTTGACAGCTTTGCTAATTTTATACTTGATTTTATAAAAATATGGGAGAAAAAATATGAGTGATATTGTAAATGAGATCGAAAAGGAATTATTTTCGCTTGCGGATGAAAAATACCGTGATTTCAGCGCTTCGCTTATACCGACAGTCGATAAAAACAACGTTATCGGAGTTCGTACACCCGAGCTTCGCAAGCTTGCGAAAACACTCGCAAAGGACGAAAGAACAGCCGAGTTCCTCTCAGCACTTCCGCATAAATATCAGGAGGAAAACGCTCTGCACGGCTATATTATCTCGCTTGAAAAGGATTTTGAAAAAGCCGTATCGGAGATC
>CAMJES010000249.1 GCA_946404705.1 uncultured Ruminococcus sp.
TATCATAGCCGGTGACTGGAGTTCAGACGTGTGCTCTTCCGATCTAGAACAAGCCTGCGCTTATGCCGTACATAAAAAAATGGATAGATTCGGGCGAAACATATACCGTCCGTTACGGTATCGGAATGTTGATGAGATTGTTTCTCGATGACGATTTTGCGCCCGAACAGATGGAGCTTGTCTTTTCGGTAAGGTCGGAGGAATACTACGTTAAAATGATGCAGGCGTGGTATTTTGCAACGGCGCTCGCAAAGCAGTATGAAGCGGCATTTGAGATTATAAGGGACAAAAAGCTCGATAAATGGACGCATAACAAAACCATTCAGAAGGCTGTTGAAAGTTATAGGATAACTGACGAGAAGAAGGAGATTTTGAAGGGGTATAGGATAAAATAACCACGGTATATCACGAGTGAATTTTTTGTTGTATTTTATTGATAAACTATTGTAGGGGACGGGTTTCCCGTCCCGATGTTGTCAATAACCCTTATTTAACGGGACGGGCGACCCGTCCCCTACGTTAGAATATCGAATAAAATAACGATATTTTATTGACTTTTCGTAAGTTTCTGCTATAATTATTTATAGCTTAAATATAACGAAACGGGAGTAAAAACTATGTTTGATATTAATTTTTCAAAGCTTAATTTCGGCGTTGACGGCGACAGCATCACACAGGGCGACCAATGGTCTTACCACGTTTTCAAGAACCTCGGCTTTGCCTCGCATCATAACGTTGCGGTCGGCAGCGCAGTTTGGTATAAAAGAGTGCTGTCCTGCGAAAAGGGAAGCGTAGAAACGCAGAGCTTCAGCGCCCCCGATTTTGCAGGAATAAGCGATGGTTGGGAGCCGACAGACGACCTCAACGAGCTTCAGAAGCGCGCAAACAACTGCGCAGTTGTACATATCCAGCGTTTTATCGCAGAGGTAAAGAGCGGCGAGCATCCCGTTCCCGATGTTTTTGCCTTTGCAATGGGAACTAACGACCTGCTTGACGACCTCGGCGACCCCGACAAGGCGCTTCTCGGAAAAACGCTCGAAAACAACGAAAACATTGACCTTTTCACCGAAGCCGGAGCTATGCGCTGGTGTCTGCAAACCATAATGGAGGAATATCCGCAGGCGAGAGTTTTCGTGCTTACACCTATCCAGACCGCAACTCCCGACCATAACGCAAAGATAGAAAAGCAGATAGAAATAATGCGCAGGATCGCAGGCGGAATGGGCGCGCAGGTTATCGACTGCTTCCACAACTGCGGTATCTGCGAGAAATTCGAGGTCATCGGCGGCACGGGCAAGTATCTTCGTGACGGACTTCACCCCGATGTTCCCGGACAAACTCTCGAAGGTGCGTATGCTTCAAAGGAGATACGCAACAATCTTTTTTAACGTGATCCTAAAAAGCCGCAAAAAACTCTCAGCGGCTTTTCATTTTTTCTGTAAAAGGAGCAATTATTTATGAGCAGCTTAAAATGGGTGTGCGCTTGGGGCAATGCTATCTCGATCGCCGAGCGCCGTCCCGAAAACTATGCAAAGGACTTGACCCTGCGCTATCCCGTGAGCATACCGTTTGCAGGAAATAAGATACGCCTGCACTTTGACAACTTCTGTTCAAGTGAGGACGTTATTCTCAACCGTGTGTGCGTTGCGCTCGGCGCAGGCGGCAGCCTTATCCACCCCGAAACCTCTACTTCGGTTACTTTCGGCGGCAGACCCGATGTTATTCTCCACGCAGGAGAGGATCTGTACAGCGATGAGATAGATTTCAATGTCGGCGCAGGCGATGATATCGCGATCTCATTCTATCTTAAAGGCTTCACGGAAATGCGCTCGGGTGTTGTTATCACAGGGCCGCTTTCAAGAGCGTTTTTTGCGATAGGCGACTGCACCGAGGAGAAAGAACTCCCCGAGGACACCTCAAAGACTACAAATACCTACTATTTCCTTTCGGGCGTTGACGTCCTTACAAGCGATGAAAACAAGGCACTTATCTGCTTCGGCGACTCTATCACAGCGCAGAGCTGGCCCGACTATCTTCTTATCCGCACGGCTGCGCTCGGACTTACTCACCGCTCGGTTATACGCCGTGCGGCAAGCGGAACAAGAATACTCCGTCAGTATGACAACATAACCTACGATTCCTACGGTCTAAAAGGTTCGGTGCGTTTTCCTCGTGAGATAAAGGTCGCAGGCGCGGACGGTGTTCTTATCCAGCACGGTATAAATGACATTATCCACCCTGTCGGCGTTATGGAAAACAAGTTCCGCCCGTGGAGCGACCTGCCGACCGCGGACGACCTTATTGAGGGCATGAGGGGATATATCAAAACAGCCCGTGAGCAGAATTTAAAGGTCTATGCAGGAACACTTCTGCCGTTCTACGGCTGGAGAACTTATGCGGATTTCCGTGACAAGCTTCGCTGCGAATTCAACGACTGGATAAGAACGACCGATGAGATAGACGGCTGCGTTGACTTTGACAAGGCACTTCGTGACCCCGAAAATCCTGCGGCGTTTGCACCCGGATACGACAGCGGAGATCATCTCCACCCGAGCGCAAAGGCATACGAAAAAATGGCAGAGGTCGTTCCCGAGGAACTTTTGAGATAATGCATTTATAAATTCGGAATTCTGAATTCGGAATGCGGAATTATAAATTATTTTTTTGCATTTTGAGATTGTAGGGGCGGAATCCATTTCCGCCCGTAATTCAGCAAAAAAATCGGGCGGATATGGAATCCGCCCCCACAAATGATAAAAAACAGCGCCCACGTTTGCCGAAAAAGACAAACGCAAGCGCTGTTTTAATGTGTGTAGAATCAATATCCGTCTGCGAAGCAGACACAATAATTTCACTTTACACTTTCAACTTTCCAAATTCAAAAACTCAACTCTCAACACTTCAAACTAAATCAAAGCATTTCCTTGCGAAGCTCTGCACCGCTCTTGGGGGAGAGATATGCGGGAGCAATGTCAAATACTGTTCTTGCGCCTGTCTGACCCTCTCTGGAAAGACGTACAGCAGCTCTTGCGTAAGCAACAAGAATGCTCGATGTGAATTCGGGGTTTGAGCCGAGCTTGAGCGAATATTCGATAACGTGAGAGGTTTCCTTGTTTTCGCCCGTTTTGCCGCTGCGGATAACAAAGCCGCCGTGGGGAAGTCCGCTGTGGTCACGCTTCATCTCTTCTGCGGAGATGAAATGTACGGTAGTGTCATAGTCTGCAAAGTAGTTGGGCATTTCCTTGATAGTTTTTTCGATAAGAGCCTTGTCAGCACCTTCCTTTGCAACAACGAAGCATTCTCTTGTGTGCTTCTGGCGTGTGGTAAGCTCGGGGTTGGAGCCGCTTCTTACAGCTTCAACTGCAGATTCTACGGGGATAGTGTACTGACGAGCGTCCGCAACGCCCTCAATGCGGCGGATAGCGTCCGAGTGACCCTGACTTACGCCCTTGCCCCAGAATGTGTAGTCGCAGCCGTCGGGAAGAACAGCGTTGCCCAGCATTCTGTCTGGTTATTTAATTTAACTGCCTTAATTAATGTTAAACTATCATAAAAATGTTTTAAGTAGACATCTTCTTCAGATCGGAAGAGCACACGTCTGAACTCCAGTCACCGGCT
>CAMJES010000250.1 GCA_946404705.1 uncultured Ruminococcus sp.
TGCACTTGGAGCAGTATCACTTGCTTATTATCTTCTCAAAAAGAAAAAGAACAATAAGGAGGAAAAGTAATGGAGCCAAAAGCTATTATTGGCATTGTTATTGTTGTGGCAATCATTGTTGCAATCGTGATTATGCAGATAAAAAGAAAAAGTAAAGACTAAATTCGGTATTCAATGGGCAGTCAAGTTTTGGCTGCCCTGTTTTATTAAAAAAACAAATATAGTTAAATGAGTCTTAACTGAAAAGAGTGATTTTATATGAACGAAACCAAAAGAATCATAAATGATTACGAGATTATTCAGTCATTTTATGTTGGCGAAAAAGAAGTTGTTGTAGGCGAAAACAAAAATGCCGAATACAGATATATTTGCGGCTATTACGAAAACAACGAAATCTTTGAAAGGATAAATGATTGCAGAGCAAGCAATGATTATCTTGATATTATGAGCTTGTTTTGTGATAGAGCAAAGGAACAAGTAGAGTTGTGTAAACAAACACAAAAAACTGAAATCGGAATTATTACACCTGATATGTATTCTCCTGTTGATATTTACGATGATTTAACAGGCAAAGTAGTTGTTGAAAAAATTGACAATCTCCGTAGAGAATATCAAAACGCAGAAAATCAACTTTTCTATGTAACAGGTGGTAATGGAGCAAAGCCTAACGCAAGAGGAACAAAGGTTTTTGGATATTCCTTTGCAAGCAAAAAGCATTGCTATATCCGCCGCTATGATGTGGAAGGCGTTGTCGATAAAGCAACATTGCCCGAATGGGCAAAAACAGACCTTGCCGAAATAAAAAAGCAGATTAAGCGAGAAGAAAAGGAGGTTAGATAATGGATATTCGCACTAATGCAGGATACATCATTACAGATTGCGTCCATATCGGTGAAGCTGAATTTGTACTTGGCGTTCATGCTAACCACCCTGATATGTTCGTTACTTGGGAATACAACAAGGAAAATGACAGTTATTTTTGGGGACACTATCACACCGACTTGCTTGCAGCTCAAAAGGATTTGAACAAAAGGTGTCAAGACGAAATAAAGCGTTATGAATGCCTTTATGGTCGTGATAAAAACAAAGAACGGGATATTGAAAGATGAAAGAAAATCAATATGACTGTTCAAAGTGCAATTACAGGGACAGGAGTATTAACTTCTGTGGCTTTTGCACTAAAAAACTTCTAAAAGAAATTAAGGAGGCAAAAGATGAGCGAGAAAAGAACAATTTTTCTGCAGAGAATGAGAGTGCTGAATAAGCTCTATACCCACGGTTGCAAAACCGAAAAGGATTTGCAGAAACTTACCCTTGAAAATATCCTTGAAATTAACGGCATAACAATACCTGAAATGTCTGTTATAACCGAACTGCAAAAGCAGGTTAAGGCGGGTACTCTCTACTCTTATCTCGGAGGTGGAGAAAATGAGCAAGACAGTTAAAATTTGTAAAGATAGGAGTTGATTAAATAATGCCTAATAAATTTGAGCTGATTACAAAAGCGTACAGTGATGGGTGTGCCGATGTAATTCGCTCCCCTCAAAATTGGTGTGAATTTCTTTCTTCTGCCTGCTATAATTACCGCTTGCGTTTTGACGAACAGCTCCTTATTTTCCTTCAAAGACCTGACGCTACGGCAGTTCTTGAATTTGAAAAGTGGAACAAGAGGTTTAATCGTAAAATAAACCGAAACGCAAAAGGTATTGCAGTATTCGCAGATGTTGAAAGAACGAAAATAAAACACTACTTTGATATTTCCGATACTAACGAAAATGAATTATCCCGCCCTGTCCCTATATGGAAATATAAGGACGAGTACGAGAATGATGTTATTGAAACACTTGAAAACACCTTCGGTGCATTAAGCAATAAAAATGATATTGTTGATGCAGTAATGTCAGCCGCAGATAACGCAGTTGAGGATAATACCATTGACTATATTGCAGAGCTGCCGAATATTAAGAATGACAGTTTTCTCGAAGAACTCGACGATGACAGTATTTCAACAATATATCGCAGAGTAATCAAAAACAGCGTTGCTTTTATGGTGCTTACAAGGCTTGGAATAAACGCAAACGAGTATTTTAGCCGTGAAGATTTTGAGGACGCAGTTAATTTCAATACTACCGAGACTCTTAATGCTCTCGGCTACGCTACAAGTGATATTACGGAAATTGCACTTAATGAAGTGTCAAAAACCGTACTGTCATTGGAAAAATCAAATCGCATAATTGCAAAATCCGAAAAGGCGGAATATACTAAAGCCGAAAACAAAAATATTGAAAGGAGTGTTTCGAATGACACAAATCACTTACAGAAAACAGGGCGAAGTGCAGATACCGAACTTGGTACTTCCGGCACAGAAGAATTTGACATTGAGCAGATATGGTCAGTTGAGGAAAAAATTTCTCAAGGAGGAGCATCGTCTGATGTATTACAACCTTTTGACAACGGGCAAGCTCGACAACCATCTGCAAGAGGTGGACGAGAGAGCGAAATCAATGGAGGAATCATTGATGAAGAAAATGTCAGCTCAGGAGGGCTTGACCGAGGAGTTGAAAGCAACCGACCAAATGACTTGGGTACAGGGAATGAACAACTTGAAACAGAGGGTGCAGGAAATCGTGATGAAAGAGGTAATTTACGCTCTGTAACTGATGAATTGCCACCGTTTTTGGATAATGATTTGATTATGGGTGTGCTTGAAAATTCCAATGATGATTTAGTTCATAAAAAATCGTTCATTGTGGAAAAATTCAAGGAATTGAGCGTGAGCGAAAGAATATCATATACTCAAACTCTTTACGGTGGGCGTTTTACGGAATACAACATCAAAAATACAATAGTCGGCTTAAAAGCAGAAAAGGACGGACTTCTTATGTACGAGGGAACTTACAAATCTCGCACAAAGGAGTCCGGCTTTTCTTGGGGAGTTGTTGCAGAGCTTATCGGTCAGTTGATTGATAGCGGAAAATACCTGCCGAAAGAAATAAAGGAACAGGAACAAGAACAATCTGCACAAATCGGTTTATTTGACTATGTTGCCGATATACCCGAAGAACAATATGTTGACGAAAGCAATCAGGTATCTTTATTTACCGATTTCGGTGTATCACAGCAGATTATTGATGAGGCTCTTTGTATCGGTGCCAATGATACAAACAGTACACTTGACATTGCGATGTTCTTTCGTCGTGACAGAGGCACAGAGTACAATACTGAATTTCTTAAAAAGCACTATAAAACTAACGGCGCAGGCTTTTATTTCAATAACGAACAGGTATCAGTTTGGTATAACGAAAACGGCTTTAATGTCGCAAAAGGCACTACTGCTCAAAAGCCTTCTGCTACCCATTTAACTTGGGAACAGGTTGCAAAGCGTATTCGTGAACTGCTTGATATGGGCAGATATATTCCACAGGAAAAACTTGATATGATTGATGATAGAGAATTATCCATTGTATCCGACCGTATCATTTCTTTTGTTCGTGATATGGACGATGAAGAAAGCTCTGAATATTTACCGAGAGGTAAAAAGATTGTTGACAATGTTCTCGGTTATCCTGATGAAGTTGCTGCTCTAAAAGAGTATTTGTCGGACGGTAATAATAG
>CAMJES010000251.1 GCA_946404705.1 uncultured Ruminococcus sp.
GCTGTGTATGTTCCCTCGGGGATAGTGATATCAGCAGTTCCCGAAACGAGATTTCCGCCTGCTTCAACAGCGTATTCAAAAGACATTTTGTTGTCATAATCGTGCAGTTCGATAGAGGTTATCTTATTCTGTCCCGTGATAGAGCAGCGGCGGTCAACTCTTGCCACCGTGCTTTCCTTGTCAATGCTCATCGGACGCTTGAAAACAGGCGAAGTGTTCGAGCCGTTCATTGAAATGCTCTGCGAGCTGCCCTTACCGTCCGTTACGATGTTCAGCGTTGAGCCGGAAACCGAAGCGGTAAGTCCGCTGCCCGAAAGACCATTCTGAAGCTGTGAGAGAATATCGTTCATGCCGGAAGTTCCGATGTATTTTCCCACGTTAAGGTCAAATCCAACCGTTGTTCCGTTCACGGTAATTGCAAAATGCTTGTTGGAAGAGGTTATTTCAAGACCGCTTCCCGAGAAAAGCGAGCCGAAATAAGAGTTTGAAACAGACGCAGGATAAACGACCTTGTTATTTGCGCTGTCGATCGTTCCGCCGCTTCCAACGGAAGCCTTTTTTATGTATTCGTTAAGCTTTGCCGTGCCGCCGAGATCGCTAAGCGAGTATCCGCTGCCGCCCTTGACGGTCTTGAAAACAAGTCCCTTGTCCGTTCCGCTTGAAACATAGCTTGCGGAGATGATGCCGCTTAATGTCGGGTCAGCAGCGATAACGCCGCTTATCGCAGAAGCAGCGCTTGCAGGAGTATTGTATGTTCCGTCGGGGATAACGATGGAAATATCCCGAGTTCCGCTGTCGGGAGAGGTGTATTTGAAGGTTATCGTGTTGTTGGCGGAGGTGACTGTCATAGGGAAGTGGCTGTCAAAACCTGCGGCAACAAGCTTTGCGGGATTCTCGATCTTTCCCGTTGCAGGATTGTAATTGGGGTTTCCTGCGGTCGCTGTAACTATCTTTGTTTTGTATATGTCGCAGCTGCTTGATGAATTTATGCTGACAGTTCCGGGTTCGGTCGCAGGACCACGGAATACAAGCGCCTTTCCGCTGCTTTCGACCGTTACGGTAGTTTTAGCCGTGCCGCCGTCAGCCTCGGCAATTTTAGCGTTGAGTTCAGCCGCAAATTCTGCTGCGGAAGAATAGGTCTTGTGCGTAAGTGTCAGAGCGTAGTCGGTCGCGCCTGCCTTGAAGATAAGTTTGTCGTTGGACGCGTCTACGGTATAGGGCATCTGTGAAGCTGCATTGGGTATCGTGAGCGAGGAGGGTACATAAACTCTGTTGTGTTCAGCGTCAACGACTGAATCGGCTCTGTTTGCAAGGCTGTTTTTGTATGCGGAGTAGGTCATTGTGCAGTTTCCGCAGGCGATCTGTACACCATCGCCCTTAGAAGCTGTCGTTATCACAAGATTATTTCCGTTAAGTGTTGCCGAACCTGCAGAACCGAGTCCGTTTTTTATAGCAGCCAAAGCCTGCTCCTTGGTCGAACCCTTCGGAACGAGAATGTTGAAGCTGGAATTTCCCTTATCATCGGTTATGGAGAGTGAAAGGTTGATATCCCTGAGCGAAACTCCGTCAGCCGTGAACTGCGTCATAACATTGGGAAGTGTCATCGCTGCAGGGAACTTTTCGACCTGTTCATCGCCGACAAAGGATTCTCCGCTTTCTATTTCTACTTCATATCCGTTTTTAACGGTCGGAGTGACCTTATTATAAATAATGTAGTTTTCCTGTCGCTGAGAGGTCTTTGAGGTCTGGTCAACATAGTTCACAACATTAACGGAAGAACCTGCTTCGGAAGCCACGGCAGGCTTTCCCGAGGGCATTGTTCCCGAAGAGCTGCTGTAAGTTTCTTCGCTGCCTTGTTTAATTGTGTAGCTGTCGGTGTAATATACTCCTGCGATAAGTCTGTTGTAAGCGGAAGCGGAGGAAGAAGCCGTGATAGATTTTATATCCGCTCCGTCAAACTTTACTGCGGAAAGATTGATGTTTTTTCCGACTGTGAATTTTATCTTTCCGTCAAGGTCGGGATAACCCGATGCAATGCCGTTGTTCAAAGCGTCCTGCAAAGTGGAGGCTGTGTATGTTCCTGCGGCAACAGAGAGGTTCAATGTCTTTGTGCCGTTGTCTGTCTGAATAGTAAAGCTTAGTTCGTTTTCATCGGCAGGTATAACGATAGAGGTGTCGAGCGTTTTCTTTGAGGTGAGCGAAGCGGAAGTGAACTGCGATGTCACCTGCGAAGGGGAAAGCTTGCGCAGACTGCCCGAATCAAAAAGGTCGTAGACCATATACGGACTCGGCACATCGCTTTCAACAAGGTCAACGCTGCACTTGCTTCCGTACTGGTCGGATCTTATAACAATAGTACCCGAATTGCTTATCGAAGCGGTAAAAGGCAGGTCGTCACCGATCTGTTCGTTTATCCTTGCGATAAGGTCGAGGGGAGTAGCGTATGTTCTTTCATTTTCGCCGCTGTCGAGCAGGTCAACGGTTATCCTGCGGCTTTCGGCACTTCCGTCATTGCCGTACCATTTCAGGTCAAGCGTAAAATACTCGTTCCTGCCGCGAAGTATCTGCATATCTGCGCCGATAATCCTCTTTCCCGTAAGAACGGATCGGGTGTTGTTGATATAGCCGTAGTTGGCTATATCGTAAATAGGCGAGGATTTGTTATCCATTTTGATAAAGTTGCCCGAAAGACCCGTGATAGAATCGGAGCTTGCAAGGCCGATTATCATTCCGCCGTCCTTGTTCGTTTCGGGAACAGCGCGAACATTTCCCGGAATGCCTGCGGCGATGAACTTATCGTTGATATGGTCGATAAGCTCGCTCCTTGTGTATTTTCCGGGGTCGAGAGTGACCGAGTATAACGTGTCGTCATTGCCGAGGCGGAACGACATAACATCATTTTCGCCGTTATATACCTGAAGCTTTGCCTTTTCCGACTGGAAAACGGTAACGCCGAGAAGATATCCGTCCGATGAACCGATGCTAACATCAAAAAAGAGACTTGCGCCGGGACCGCCGATATAGTTAAGTTTTCCCGGTTCGACCTGCATTGTGAACTGTTTTTCTTCGTTGAATCCGATAATAAGGTTGGGCGCATTTTTGTAAAGGTCGGTGTCTATAATATCGGCAAGCTCCTCGGGGTCGTATGTACCGTAAGGAATGTTTATCTTGTATTCCTTCGGAACACCGTCAACGCTGTATCCGACAATGATGGGAGTGTTGGTTTCATTTATTTCAATGGGTGAGTTGTGAACGGCAACGCCCTCGCACATTCCGTATGCTTCCATGTGCTTTTCGAAAAGGGGAACACCGTTGAAATCGGCGGTGTCTGTGATGTAGCCTATCTCATCAATAAGGTGCTGATATTCGCAGTCGATAGTTTCACGGTCAACAGTATCATACGTTCCGTTCGCGGACTGTACAGCAAGCTGTTTTAGCCTGCCGAGAATGTTGTGCATCTCCTGCGCAGCACCGTCCTGCGTGTGAAGATAGCTTACGCCGTCGTTAATGTTCTTGGTGCCTTGTTCAAGTCCTGCAATGACAGCTCTTGCCTTTTCGGATATGGAAAGTCGCGCAGCATCATCGGC
>CAMJES010000252.1 GCA_946404705.1 uncultured Ruminococcus sp.
TCATAGCCGGTGACTGGAGTTCAGACGTGTGCTCTTCCGATCTACCCCGACCACCTCAAAGACAGAAAGACCGCCGTTGTATATATGACAGGCCCTCTCTATTTCGGAACAGCTAATATACTTGAAGATAAGCTTGCGGAGGTTTCCGACAGAGAGATAATCATTCTTTCGATGAGAGGCGTGCCGTTCGCAGACGCAAGCGGAGTTCAAGCATTGCAGGAACTTGTAGCAGAGCTTTCCAAGAAGAACGTAATGGTGTTCTTTACAGCAATACAGCCACCTGTAATGGAAATGATAGACCGCTGCGGACTGACCGCAGACGTTGGCAGCGATAAGTTCTTCTGGAGTACGGATAAGGCGATTGACGCAATACTCACGGAAAACTGAATTTAATTCGGAATTCGAAATGCGGAATTCGGAATTATTTGCATAGCAAACATTTGTCGATAAAACCGCGAAGCGGACTAAAGTTTACGTCCACGCTTTTTAAAGGGTGGCGAGGGTTTTTAGGGGCGAGCAGCCCCTAAATCGCTCTCCGCAGAGAGCGAAACTCCTAAAACTTTAGCGCAATGTTTGCGGCAATAGAACGAAAAATAACAGTTAATAAAAAAGCGCAATTCACACCAAAAAGGTAAAACGGATATGAGAAACAAAGCCGTTAAAACCTAAAAATGTGAATTGCGCTTATTCTATTTTCCTAAAACAAACTATCCTTTTAGTCTTAAATATACGAACGAAGTGAGTATGTTTAAGCCTAAAAAGTAAAATGAACAGCGAAAGGAAATGAACTGGGAAACAGCGAGCAAAGCGAGCGCGTTTTCCCACAACTCCATTCAAGTAGGTTGCTAACGGAAACGACGGTTGTTGTTTGTACTAATTGATTTAGGTGAAACGAAATTTATGTGGTTTATAAAAGAATCCTACATTATGTAGTTTATCTCAAGGGTAGAATAACCGTAGTTTCGTGTAGTTCTGAGCAAAGGGAAAACCTTTAGGAGAGGGGGAGGCGCTCACATCGCTATGGACGTTAGGCCGCCCTCCCCCTCTCTCCTTGCGGTCTTCCCTCTGCACTTCCTTTCCCCAAACCTCTCTCCCTCTCCGGACCAACACTATGGAAACATCGTGAGATTTTGTGAGCTTGACTTTGCCGATTTTCAGCTACCAAGGCTATGGTGATGAAGTACCGATGTTATTTGAAAGCGATTGAGTATATAATCCGATCAACTTAATCAAACAATTCCGCAAATTAAATTTGTAATATTTTGTAACCGCATTGTTGTTGAAATATTGAGCCGCTCGATATATAATTAAATCAATAATATGAATGGGGTAGATGCGATCATGAAAAAACGGCTTGTGGCGGCAGTATTTGCAGTTTCTATGATATTATGCTCCTGCTCAGGGGGAGAGAACGGCGCAGAGGAACAAAGCGCTTCTTTGTCCGAAACATCGGCTCTGTCCGAAACGACAGCTTCGACGGCAGATGAACCCGAAAGGTCGGAGCAGTTCAAGTACACGATCTCTTACGGGAGAGTATATATAGATAAGTATATCGGCGGCGAAAATAGATCCGTCGTTATCCCTGCCGAGATCGAGGGTCAGCCCGTGTATAAAATATCGGACAGCGCTTTCCGAGGCTCGCCCGTTGAGGAGATAACCTTCCCCGAGGGAATGACGGAGATATCCAGCTTTAAGGGTGCAAGCAAGCTTCGGAAGATCGTCCTTCCGTCCACCGCAGAGGAGATCAACACGCTTGAACTCAGCTCTCTTCCCGAGTTTGAATGTATCGAATCGGCAGAGGGCGGAAAACTCACCGTCAGAGGCGGTGCGCTGTTCACTTCGGACGGAAAAACGCTCGTTTATGCCTTTGACTGCGGCGAGGAATACGCCGTTCCCGAGGGTACGGAGCATATAGGTGAGTATGCTTTTTTCGACAAGGAGATACGCTCGGTCAGCTTTCCGTCAACGCTTAAAACGATAGAAAACAGAGCGTTTGCGGAGTGTAAAAAGCTCCTCTATGTGAAAATTCCGTCAAGCGTGAGCGAGATAGGCAAGTCCGCTTTCTACAACAGCGGACTTATCGAAGCCGAATTTGACGAGGGTGTTGAAAACATCGGCTCGCAGGCTTTCCGCAGCACGAATATCGCCGAAATTTCGCTCCCGAACAGCGTTAAAACGGTCGGCGGATACTTCGTCAACGACAGCTGCAAGGTTTTTGCGCATGACCCTATTTCCTCGCTTTACGATTATGATGTCGTATTCCTCAACGAGAGCCGTGCGGAAAAGGCGGAAAGGCTGATCCCTGCGATGCCCGATTACATAGACGGCAGAGTTCGTCTTGATATTAATTTTGACGGCATACCCGAATGTTTTGATGTTTCAAGCACTACGGTAAGCATATACACCTTTACAGAAAATGACACTTGGTATAATACAGATTGGATCGTAAGCAAGCTTTATCATTTTTATGACAAGGAAAACGACTATGATTTTTATGTTACAAGCTACTTGAACGAACATCTTAATTACTGCGAAATACATAGCCTTATTCCTCTTGAAGACGCTATTTGGAACGGCTGGATAGGTTCATTCTGCAATTGGGGCGATACCGAGAGCGTAACCCTTGAATACGGCACTCTTAACGGTCATTATTATATGGAAGAAAACGTTGAACGTCCGATAAACGCCGACAAATATATTACCGACGCAATGCAGGAATATGAGCTTGTCGAGGTCATAGATTTTTTCAAGATAGCAGAGGAAAACGCTTCGGAAGATAAGTTCAATATCCTGCTTGACCCGATAAAAAAACGCTCGTCAAAGCCGCTCCCGACCTATGAGGAGCATTTGAAAGAGAGCTGCATTGAATTTGACGGCGTTAATTTATCCAAGGATCAGCCGGAATTATATATAAGAAATGAGCAGGAGCTTATAGAAGGCTTGCGCTTTGAAAAGGCGACAATTATTACTGTAAACTGCGACCTTGACAACGCAGAGGTCATAGCAAAGTATAAAAATCTAAAAGAATTGAGTATCTATAACATAAAAGACCCGTCTGCGCTTGCAGAAATGGACAGTATTGAGAAGCTGTGTCTGCCGATACTTGACAGCTATGATTTTCTTTCCGAAATGGACGGAGTAAGGGCAATACAGTTTTACTGGACAGCAGAAGAACCCGATGATTTCTTCAAGATGATAAAGGGTATGAAAAACCTTGAATATCTTCTGATAAACAATTACTGCGATATGCCCGTTTCCGACGGTCAGCTCAAATGGCTGGAGGAAAATATGCCCGAGCTGAAAGTAATTTATATGTGGTAGTAATTTTAATGGGTAATTATTTGAAATTCGAAAGATGTTCCGAAAATTAAAAAATATTTCTTACATTTATAAAAATATGAAAAAGGGGATATTTATGCGCAGAATTTTATGTTTGCTGTTTGCGGCGGTGCTAACAGCGGCGGTTGCGTTTCCTGCGCTTGCCGATGAAAAAAGGGTCGAGATACCGTCCTGCTTCGGCTACACTCGGCGCAACGGAGTTTAGATCGGAAGAGCACACGTCTGAACTCCAGTCACCGGCTATGATA
>CAMJES010000253.1 GCA_946404705.1 uncultured Ruminococcus sp.
GTCCGCTTCGCGGTTTTAACGGCAATTGTCAGCGCTGCAATAATTCCGAATTCCGAATTAAACAATTCCGCATTACGAATTACGCATTATTCCCTGCCGCTCCCACTCGTCTGTGAGCCACTTCGGTAATTCCTTTTCCTTCGAATAGTAACCAAGCTTTGAAGGGCGCAGTTTATGGTCTTTCAGCCATATCTGATACTGCTCCTCTATCCAGTCAAGCATTTCATGGTATCCGTCCTGCGACTGCTCAAACACTTTATTCGCAACGATCTCGGCAAGGTCATAGCAGCGCACATCATACCATATATCGACCTTGATCTCCTCCTTCGGAATTATATGAAAATTGAAATCATCAAAATTCATTCCGCGTTTTGAGCCGCTATAATGTCCGCCCATTTGAAAATATTCATATTCGGGAATTTTAATCGAGTAGTTATTCTCCGTCATGACTTTTCCTCCTCTTTGGCTTGGCTTTCGTCAGAAAAAAGCTGTCGTCTGTCATCCGTTTTATCTCGTCATCGGGAACGTCCGAGCCTAGATAGACCGAGTTCCAATGCACTTTATTCATGTGATATGCAGGAGTCACTCCCTTGTACACCGAGCGCAGAAAATCCGCATTCATCGGCTCGCATTTAAGGTTGACTATATGGTTTTCGCCGAGCTTCATAATGATGCCGAACCATTTTCCGCTGTCCGAATGGCGCAGCACCACCGTTTCATTATCGTTTTCAAACGGCGTATCGGCTGCTGCGCCCGAGAGCGTAAGCGCATACTCTATCAATTCATTTTTTGTCACAAAAAATCACCGTATTCATTATATCATACGGTGATTTGTTTTTCAAGTATTTTCTTTGAACCTTGATTCGTGCGAGATAAAAACGGCGTGGGAAATGGAAGGTATACTTTCGCCCTGCTGCGAAGCGGTCGTGGACATAAGCGCACCTGTCGCACAGAACAGAATGTTCTTCATCGTTCCGTTTTTCACCTTGTCAAGGAAGTATCCGCACAGAACGGAAGCCGAGCAGCCGCAGCCCGAGCCGCCTGCGTGGACGTCCTGCTCGTCACGGTCAAACATCATCAATCCGCAGTCGCGGTGCTGCTTGCTTATGTCGATTTTTTCTTTCTGCAAAAGCTCAATAAGAAGCTCGCTTCCGACAAGTCCGAGGTCGCCTGTTATGATAGCGTCAAAATCACTCGGCTGCATTGCAGTATCGTCAAGGAACTGCTTGATAACATACGCAGCAGCAGGCGCCATTGCCGCACCCATGTTGTTTGCGTCCGTCACGCCGAGGTCAACTATCTTGCCGATCGAAACCGCACGGATATACGGCGCAGATGCCTTTTCCGAAACGATAACAGCGCCCGAAGCCGTGCAAGTCCATTGAGCGGTAGGAGTTCGCACTCCGCCGTAGGAAAGCGGAAAACGGAACTGCCGCTCCGCCGAGCAGAAATGCGACGAAGTGACAGCAGCGACCTTGCCGCCAATGCCGCTGTCGGTCAGAAGCGATGCAAGCACAAGTCCCTCCGACATTGTAGAGCAAGCACCGTAAATTCCGAGCAGCGGTATCTCAAAATCACGCAGTCCGTAAGTCGAACCTATGCATTGATTGAGCAGATCTCCTGCAAACATATAGTCAATATCGTGAGTGCTTAAACCGCCCTTTTTTATCGCAAGAGCAAGAGTGCGCTTGACAAGCTCGCTTTCGCCCTTTTCCCAAGTGGACTGACCGAAATAACCGTCCTGCTCACACTCGTCAAAGCAAGAGCCGAGAGGTCCCTCCGATTCAAGCTTTCCGACAATTGAAGCATAACTGTGAATGGACGGCGATGACTCCATAATAAAAGTATTGCGTGAAATTTTTTTAGCCATAACAACCTCCGAAGAAATATATTCGGGATTATTATGCCAAGAGCAGAAAAAATTATTCAAAAAAGCCATCGTCAAGAATTGCAAAAGCACCGAGCCGAATCAGTTTATCGCATCACGGTATAACTTTTTATACAAAAACGCCTCCGCTTTTTAAACGGAGGCATTTTATTTATGCTGCAAACCTTAGATTACTTGCCGTAGTATGCGAGTCTGAGGAGTTCCTTAAGCTCGTCGATTCTCGGAAGTCTGGGGTTAGCTGTTGTACACTGGTCATCGAATGCCTTATATGCGAGCATTTCGATAGCGTCGTCATAAACCTTAGGATCGATATAGGATCTTGTATCGGTCTTGCCTGCTTCGGAGATGGAGAGAGGAATGTTAACTTCCTTCATGAGCTTTCTTACTGCGTCTGCGAGAGCCTTTACGCCCTTTTCAACGGGAGCGTCCTTAGAAACGAAGCCCATGATCTTTGCGATCTCTGCATAACGCTCAGGAGCGATATAGTGGTCGTACTTAGGCCATGCAGCGAACTTTGTAGGTGTCTGCTGACCGTTGTACTCGATAACGTGAGGGAGGAGATATGCATTTGCAAGTCCGTGAGGAATGTGGAACTCACCGCCAAGCTTATGAGCGAGGGAGTGGTTTACACCGAGGAATGCGTTTGTGAATGCCATACCTGCGATACAGGAAGCATTGTGCATCTTCTCTCTTGCGATCTTATCAGCTGTCTTGTAGGATTCGGGGAGATACTCGAATACAAGCTTTATTGCGTGGAGTGCAAGAGCGTCTGTATAGTCTGTTGCAAGAACAGAAACGTAAGCTTCGATTGCGTGTGTGAGAACGTCAAGTCCTGTGAATGCTGTGGAAGCCTTAGGAACTGTATATACGAACTCAGGGTCAACGATAGCGATATCAGGTGTAAGCTCGTAGTCAGCGAGAGGATACTTCATATTCTTGGACTTATCGGAAATTACAGCGAACGAAGTTACTTCGGAACCTGTACCGGATGTTGTAGGAACGCAGACAAGCTTAGCCTTCTTACCCATCTTCGGGAACTTGTAAATTCTCTTACGGATATCCATGAACTTCTGAGCCATGCCGATGAAGTCAGCATCGGGGTTCTCATAGAAGAGCCACATTGCCTTTGCAGCGTCCATTGCGGAACCGCCGCCGATAGCGATGATGCAGTCAGGCTGGAAGGAGTTCATGATAGCTGTACCCTTACGAACTGTTGTGAGGTCGGGATCAGGCTCAACCTCGCTGAAGATCTCGAGAACGGGGTGATTTTCGTTCTTGTTGAGCTGATATGTGAGTCTTTCAACATAGCCGAACTGAACCATTCCGGGGTCAGCTACGATCATTACTCTGTGGATATTAGGCATCTTTGCGAGATACTGAACAGAGCCCGGTTCAAAGTAGATCTTTTCGGGAACCTTGAACCACTGCATATTGAGTCTTCTCTTTGCAACCTTCTTAACGTTGATAAGGTTCTTAGCTGTAACGTTCTCGGAAACGGAGTTCTTACCGTAGGAGCCGCAGCCGAGTGTAAGAGAAGGAGCCATGGAGTTGTAAACGTCACCGATAGCACCGAAGGATGCAGGAGAGTTAACAACGATACGGCTTGCGTTCATGTTTTCGCCGTAGAGGTCAGCAAGGTCGTCATCGGAAGTATGGATAACAGCTGTATGACCTGCGCCGTGCTTGA
>CAMJES010000254.1 GCA_946404705.1 uncultured Ruminococcus sp.
ATCATAGCCGGTGACTGGAGTTCAGACGTGTGCTCTTCCGATCTAAGCGAGCTTTCGGAGCGCAGGAAGCCTTCCTTGTCGGCGTCCAGTATCGCAACGAGCGAAACCTCGGGGATATCAAGTCCCTCACGCAGGAGGTTTATTCCGACAAGAACGTCAAACTCGCCGAGTCGCAGGTCGCGGATTATCTCCATTCGCTCAATAGTGTCGATATCGTAGTGCATATAGCGCACCTTGACCTCCATTTTTTCGAGGTAGGCGGTGAGGTCTTCCGCCATTTTCTTTGTAAGCGTTGTGACAAGCACACGTTCGCCCTTTGCTGTTCTTGCGTTTATTTCAAGCAGGAGGTCTTCTATCTGACCCTGAACGGGCTTGACGATAATTTCGGGGTCGACAAGTCCCGTAGGACGAATGACCTGCTCAACTATCTGCTCTGACTTTTCACGTTCAAACGGCCCGGGAGTTGCGGAAACGAATATAGCTTGGTTTACCTTGTCGTAGAACTCGTCAAAGGTGAGCGGACGGTTATCAAACGCTGACGGAAGTCGGAAGCCGTAGTCGATAAGCGTCTGCTTTCGTCCACGGTCGCCTGCGCTCATTCCTCTTATCTGCGGAAGTGAAACATGGCTCTCGTCCACGAAGAGAATGAAATCCTCGGGGAAGTGGTCGAGCAGGGTATAAGGTATGCTTCCCGGCTCTCTGCCTGCAAGAATTCGTGAATAGTTCTCGATACCCTTGCAGAAGCCTATCTCTTCAAGCATTTCGATATCGTAGCGTGTGCGCTGTTCAATTCTCTGCGCTTCGATAAGCTTGTCGTTGTCCTTGAAGTATTTCACGCGCTCTTCAAGCTCGCGTTCTATCTCTGCGATTGCTCCGCTCATCTTCTCCCTTGAAATTACATAGTGCGAAGCAGGATATATCGCCGCGTGGGATATAACCGATGTAACGTTGCCCGTAAGCGCATTGAATTCGGAGATACGGTCTATCTCGTCACCGAAAAACTCAACGCGAACTGCGGTATCGGTCGCGCCTGCAGGGAAAATCTCGACAACATCTCCCCTTACGCGGAACTTGTTTCGTGTAAAGCTTAGGTCGTTGCGCTCATACTGTATCGAAACGAGCTTCGCAAGCAGTTCCTCACGGGACATCTGCGCTCCTTGGCGTATTGAAACCACCATTGTACGGTAATCTATCGGCGAACCGAGTGTATATATACACGAAACGGAAGCAACGATTATCAGATCTCTTCGCTCGGCAAGGGCGAACGTTGCGCTGTGGCGAAGTCGGTCTATCTCGTCATTTATAGCCGAGTCCTTTTCGATATAGCTGTCGGTCGAGGGGATGTACGCTTCCGGCTGGTAATAATCATAGTAGGAAACGAAGTATTCCACCGCGTTTTCGGGGAAAAACTCACGAAATTCGGAGCAAAGCTGTGCCGCAAGCGTTTTATTATGCGCAAAAACGAGCGCAGGACGGTTGAGCTGTGCGATGATGTTCGCCATTGTAAAGGTCTTGCCCGAACCCGTAACGCCAAGCAAAGTTTGTTCCTTATATCCCTTTTTTACGCCCTCGACAAGCTCTTGTATCGCCTTTGGCTGGTCGCCTGCAGGGGCGTAGTTTGAATGAAGCTTAAAATCCATAGTTTCTCCTTCCGATATTTATTCAGAGATAATCCCGAGCTGGCGCATTGAAACGACTCCGTTCCTGCCCACGATAACATGGTCGAGCAGCTTCACTCCGAACGATGACAGGAACGTTATTATTTTCCTTGTCATAATAATATCCGAATCGGACGGCATTGCGGCGCCGCTCGGGTGGTTATGCGCCACCGCAACGAGCGTTGTTCCCGACCTCAGGACGATCTCCGCCATTCTGCGCATATCGACAGGTGCAGAGGACGGCCCACCCTTGCAGACAATGCTGTTCCTGACAAGGTGAAGGTCATCGTCAAATGCTGCGATATAAAAGCTTTCCTTCATCTCCCCCGGAAAGCAGCCCTTGAAAAGCTCGCACAGCTTATCGGTGTTGTCATACACAAGCTTTTCCGAGCGTGACATATTATACGCTCTCATTGAAAGAGGTATCATTTTTATAAGCACGGCAGAATTCAGCGTTATACCGCCCAAGGTCACAAGGTCGTCTACATCCGCGTCAAAAACGCCGCATATTCCGCCAAAGCGGTTTATCAGATTATGTGCAATTTCGTTGGTATCAATTCTCGGATATGTATAAAACAGCACCATTTCCAATATCTGGTGGTCGCTGAACCCCTCAAATCCGTTTTTTATGAACATTTCCTTCATACGCTGTCTGTGTCCTGCATGGACGTTTGTATTTTCTTCCATAGCTGCCTCCCATAAAACAAATGTTTCTTATATTATACACCATATGTTTTCATTTTGCAAGAGGAAAACAAAATTTTTTTAATTCGGGATTAGGAATGCGAAATGCGGAATTATTTGCATAGCTGACATTTTTCGGAAACTGCGAAGCGGACGAAAGTTTTTATTATACCATAACACTTTCAACGAAAAAAGCCACCCTTTCGGATGACTTTTTCGACAGACAGCGAACGTATATAGAATTCGCACCTACATTTTGCGATAACAACGTTTCAGCGGCTTTTTTCATCATTTCCACGGGCGTTTTTTATCCAGCCAGCCTTTGTCCTGCCAGTATTTCTTCTCGTTTTCGCCCGAACCCCAATTGTTCTTCTGCATCATGCGCATAGCGAAAAAAAGCATCTTGGTTTTTATGCCGACATTCGGCTTGCCGCCGCGCGAAAGCTTATCCGCGAGTTTCCCGATATCCTTTTCTATCTTCGCTTTCTTTGCGTCCGATACTCCTGCCCAGTTCATAGCTTGAACGGCTATACCGTATTTCTTTATCTGCGGAACTCCCCAGTAACAGAGTGCGGCTGCAATATCCTCCGTGGCTTTCTTCGCTCCTGCGCCTGCCGCAGTTGAGATTATAACCGCTCTCTTTTCAAACATACACTCGCGCGGCTTATGTATCATCCAATATGTGAATGTCATATCAAGGAAGGATTTCATCGGCGCAGATGCTCTCATGCAGTATGTCGGCGTAGTGAAAATAAGCAGTTCAGCTTGTTCGACAGCCTCCATTATCCTGCTTTTCTCGGCATAGAAAGGACATCTGCTCTCGTCTTCGATGCAGCCGTAACAGCCTGCGCAGAAATGATTCAAGTCTTTCGGCAGGAAAAACTCGGTCACTTCTCCCGAAAGCTTATCCGCGAGCATACGCCCGATATGATAAGAACTGCCTTTGTGGTTCTGTCCGTGTATCAATACTATCTTCATTGTTATATCTCCTTACGTCGTGCCGCGAGAGGTTTCTTTTATTCAGTATAGTTTCGGAAATTCGTCAAGTGTTATGACATAATCGGAATTATATATCTCTTTGAGCGTTTTGGTGTCGTTATGGTCTGTGATATATTCGGTGTGCCAAGTCATGAACCATACCCAGTCGGCTTTTG
>CAMJES010000255.1 GCA_946404705.1 uncultured Ruminococcus sp.
TGTGCCTTTCGCTATGGTTTAGGGAGTTTCGCGCTCTGCGGAGCGCGACAAGGGGCTGCTCGCCCCCTTGACCCCTCGCCACCCTTTGAAAAGCGTGGACGTAAACTTTTGTCCGCTTCGCGGTATTAACGGCTTAATTCCGAACTCCACATTATTCTATTCTCGCCCTTCGCCGGTTATGCTTAGCGTACTGAACTCAGCATGGCCAACTTGGCGTTTCGCGGGATTTCGGCTTTATTTTAATTATACGACCGTCTTTTCTTATTCTGCGAGCCGTCAAATTTTCTTGCTCTTCCTGAATTTTTCCTGCGGAAATTACGGTAGTCCTTTTCGCTGTCCTGATTTCTGCGGTTTGCACCCGATTTTGCATCGGTTGATTTTCCCTCATAACGCTTGACCTTTATCTTCTGACCGTTGATCTTCGTTCCGGTCATTGAGTCAAGGATATGCTCGCAGTCCTCTTCGGGAACTTCGACTGTCGTATATCGGTCATATATATCAATCTTGCCGAAGTTCTTTCCTGCCATTCCCGTTGCGTCAACAAGTGCGCCGAGGACAAAATTCGGTGCGATACGGTTCTGTCTGCCGAGGGATATTTCTATCTTGCAGGAATTTCCCTTCGCTCTTCCCTTTTCGTCACGGGGACGGAACACGGGCTTGATAAACTCGGGTACGGTTCTTGTTTCTTTGGAAATTCTCATTCCGAGCAGCGTTGCGGCGACCTGCTCTGCGGTAAGTCCGAGGCTTGTCAGGCGTTCAAGCAGCTCTGCTCCGTCGGGATATTTATCCGTTTCAACATAATTCTTGACTTTATCCAAAACGTGCTGAGTTTTCTTTTCGATAACGTCATCTCTTGTAGGAAGCTCGCAGCGGATAATATCAGCCTTTGTGAATCGCGCGATCTCTTTAAGCTCATAGACCTGCTTTCTGCCGCTTACTATTGTATAAGCCGTACCCGAACGGCCTGCTCTGCCCGTTCTGCCGATACGGTGGATATAATACTCGTTATCCTGCGGAATATCGTAATTGAAAACGGCGTCAACATCGTCAACGTCAATTCCTCTTGCGGCAACATCGGTCGCAATAAGTATATTAAGTCTGCCGCTCTTGAAAGCATTAAGCACCTGAGTTCTGCTCTGCTGCTTCATATCGCCGTGAAGTCCTGCCGCCTTAAATCCCTTTGCGACAAGGTTTTCGGTAAGCTCGTCAACCATTGCCTTTGTGTTGCAGAATATCATCGAAAGCTTCGGCTCAAATGCAATTAAGAGCATCTGGAGCGCATCGGTCTTTCTGCCCATAGGCACTTCATAATAGAACTGTGCGATTTTTTCTACGGTGCGGCTTTTCTGCTCAACGCCGACAACAACGGGGTCACGCTGATACTCTCCCGTTATAGCCATTATCTGCGGCGGCATTGTTGCCGAGAAAAGCACGGTCTGACGCTCCTCGGGTATATACTGCAATATTTCCTCAATATCCTCGCGAAAGCCCATATTTAACATCTCGTCAGCTTCATCAAGTATGACCATTCGCAGTTCTTCAAGGTGCAGCGTATGACGGCGGATATGATCCATAACTCGTCCGGGCGTTCCGACAACGATATTCACGCCCTTTTTCAGCTGCGTAATCTGACGTTCGATATCCGCGCCGCCGTATATTGCGCAGGTCTTGACATACGGAAGATATTTCGAGAATTTATCAAGCTCCTGCGAAGCCTGCATTGCAAGCTCTCTTGTCGGGCAGAGGATAAGCGTCTGCACACGGCGCGCGCCCTCGGGGTCTATCATAGCGGCGGCAGGGAGTCCGAATGCGGCGGTTTTGCCCGTTCCCGTCTGCGAACGTCCGACAACGTCCTTTCCCTCAAGGAGCAGCGGAATGGCTTTCGCCTGAATTTCCGTAGCCTCCTCATATCCCATTTCTTCAACTGCACGGACGATCTCCTGCGGCAGTCCGAGTTCATTAAAAAGCATAATTTTTTCCTTTCCATAATGGCATTTGGACAAAAACAACGCTTTTTTGAATTCTCCTGCCCTATGCCGACATCAAATATATAAAATAGAAATTAATTATAACATATTTTTATACCCGATGTCAACCGTTTTGGTGCAAAAACTATTCGATCAATCTATCATTTGAAGTCAAAGAGGTATAAAAAATGCGTGAGTTATCCGCTCACGCTCAAATTTTATAATTCTATATCAAGTGCTTTGCATATTTCTCTGTAATTATGAGAAAAATGTCGTTTGCTTGAAAACGACAAAGATCGAAGTTTAGGAGTGTGATGAATTAATGGTGACATATTTCCATCGGCGACATTTGTATCCATAAACATAAACGTTGTCAATTTTTTCAAGTTGTTTATAAAATCAAGGTTTTGAATTGTGCCGCAGGAATGCAAACCTAAGGTTTTCAGATTTGGTAACATAGCAACATCTGAATGGTTAATAAGCTTTTGTGAATGGTCAATCCATAAACAATAAATATCTTGAGATAAAACCTCTATACCATTGAGGTTTTCTAATTTTGTACAGTAGTTTAGATCCAATCTTTGAAGAAGAGGATATTTTTCCAAGCCCACCAAACTTGTGCAATTAGAAAAGTTGATTTCAAGATATTTTAGGTTAGGTGCAGCAGGCAAATCCAAAAAACTTTTTGATTTAGGATTAAAATGCCATATATGCAAAGCTTCGCAAGAATAATCGCCAAGCGATATTTCTCTATCGGATGTATAATCAACGGTTACGGTGCTTCCGGTCAAAAGCTCCGGATATTCGTGATAACCTGTTCCATTACTCATAAATACCTCCAATTTGACGATCAATTTACACTTATTATACTACTCTGCAGAAATTAAGTCAATCCATTACTAATGAAACGCTGATTAATACGATAAAATCATCTGTCATTCCAGCAATCCATATATTTTGTACCTTGACAAAATATTCTGAAGCGTAAGCTTTGTGCTTAAAAGCTGCTTAAAAGTCACGGTTTTCGATTTATTTTCCGCCTTTAGCTTCTCCATTTTTCTTACCGTATCCGCATATTCCTCTTGAACCGCCTGCAGCATTCTCTCAAATTTTTCTTCACGTTCGGACATATAATTCACCTCTGCAAACTTATTTTAAAGCTTGTACTGCATAAAATTCCCGTTATGTACAAAGCCATAAGCAGTATAAAGCTTAACGCCCATATCGGACGCTGTTATCTGAACTGTTCCGCAGCCATATTTTCTTGCTTCTTCGACAACTCTGTTCAAAAGCTCTTTTGCAATTCCCATTCGTCTGTATTCGGGAGCGGTAAACATACTTGACAAAAGACCTATCCTTCCTGTCTGACAGCCGAAATACGGCGGCTTTTCAACAAATGACATTCCGCTTGTTCCGATTATCTCTCCTCCGTCAACTGCAGATCGGAAGAGCACACGTCTGAACTCCAGTCACCGGCTATGATATC
>CAMJES010000256.1 GCA_946404705.1 uncultured Ruminococcus sp.
TAACAAACGTATTTTGCGTGACTTAAAGAGCAATTTCCTGCGCTATCTTGGGCTTTTTCTGATGATAGTCATGGGAATGTACATAATAGTTGCAATGGTGGGCGCAGCGGAAACCATTATAATCGGAACCGCTGAAAAGGGCGAGGAAAACCATGTGGAGGACGGTCAGTTTGCCGTTTTTACAAAGCTTACAGCGGCGCAGGAAAAGGAAATAACCGACAGGGGAGTTACCCTTGAAAAAATATTTTCCTTTGATGCCCAAATGTCCGATAATTCCGTGCTAAGAATTTTCAAGGCGCGTGAAAATGTTGACCTTATTGACACGGACGAGGGCAGAACACCCGAAAAAACAGGGGAGATATTTCTTGAAAAGCGATATTGCGAAGAGCATGAAATATCTGTGGGTGATACGGTGGAAATCGGCGGAAACAACTTTACCGTAACGGGTATCGGCACAGTTCCCGATTATGACGCTCCCACAAAAAAATTCTCGGACGGCTCGGTTGACAGCTCTCTTTTCGGAGTTGGATTTGTTGCTTCCGAAGATTATGAAGCACTTAAGGGTCTTGGAAAAACCGAGGATTTGCGCTATGCCTATCTGCTAAACGGAGAAATTACCCACGATGAATTAAAGGATATTATCAAGGGCTTTGAATTTGACTATACCGAAATTGAAGATAAATATTTCCGTGAAATGCTTGACGATACCCTTGGCAGAAAAGAGGACATACAGGACGGTATAAATGAACTTTATGACGGTTCAAAGGAGCTTGCGGACGGACTTTCCGAGCTTGACGAAAACAGCGAAGCAGTCACGGACGGTGCAGATGAGATATTTTCACAGTATCTTATGCAGTCAAATTCGGCGCTGTCATCAATGGGTCTGACCGAAGCTCTGACTGCCGAAAATTACGGAGAAATTCTTGGTAAATACATTGCCGCAACAAATTCTCCCGAATTGTCTGCTCTTAAAAATACCTTTGACGGACTGAAAGGCTATTCGGACGGGGTATCGGAATATACAAACGGAGTTCACGAAGCTTCGGAGGGCGCGGCGAAGTTATCCGACGGAGTAAGGGAGCTTAAAACCGAAACGGACGATATGCTTGACGAGCTTTTTAACGTTGATATCGACAACCTCACGGAGTTTGTGGAAGCGGCAGACAACCCCCGAATTGCCGCAGCCGCAGCGGATATGCAGATGAACAAAAGCATTGATCTGCTGGCCGGTGTTATAGTAATGGTGCTGTTCACTTATGTTATTTCCGTATTTGTCATACATCAGATACAGCGTGAATCGAGCGTTATCGGCGCGCTTTACGCTCTCGGAGCAAAAAAGAAAAACCTTATAGGTCATTATATCGCTCTGCCAACGGTAATAAGTATTGTAGGCGGCATTGCAGGTTTGGCGCTTGGATTTAGCAAATTCGGAATTACTTCTCAAATGGCTGACACCTACAATTATTATTCCGTACCCAAGTTTGAGCCGGTATATCCATTGTATCTTATAATTTACGCTGTTATAATGCCGCCCGTTATTTCGGCAATAGTAAACTATCTTGTTATTAACAAGCGGCTCTCACGGACAGCGCTTTCACTTATCAAAAACGAGCAGAAAACAGATTTCCGCACAGGCGTTGACTTAAAGAAAATGGGCTTTCTGCGTCGTTTTCAGATAAGACAGATGCTCCGTGAAGCGAGAACGGGTCTTACCGTAATTTTTGGAATGCTCATATCGCTTATTATATTTATGCTTGGAATCAACTGCTTTGTGCTGTGTACAAACATAAACGCCGACACAGTCCGTGATACAAAATATGAGTATATGTATGTGCTGAAATATCCTGAAGAAACGCCGCCCGAAAATGCCGAAGCCTGCTATGTGGAGTCATTGTCAAAAACGGCATACGGCTGTACCATGGACATAAGCGTTATTGGCGTTGACAGCGATAGCAAGTATTACGGCGTATCGCCCGAAAAGGAAAAAAGCAAAATTACCGCAAGCGCTTCGGCGGCGCAGAAGTACGGTCTGAAAAAGGGCGATAAGCTGATACTTACCGACAGCGCAAACGATATGGATTATGCGTTCACTATTACAGATATTGCCGATTATTCCGCAGGACTTGCGGTGTTTATGGACATTGACAGTATGCGTGAGCTTTTCGGACAGGAGGACGGTTACTATAATATGCTTCTTTCCGATACAGCACTTAACATAGATGAAGGACGGCTCTATTCGGCAACGACCCGAAGCGATATTGAACGCTCCTCGGCAGTATTTACCGAGCTTATGATGCCTATGGTGATAATGCTGACTGTGGTTTCTGTAATAATTTTCTGCGTGGTAATGTATCTGATGATGAATGTGATGATAGAGAGAGCATCCTTCGGCATCTCGCTTGTAAAGATATTCGGCTACCGCACTAACGAGGTGAGAAAGCTGTATCTGAACGGCAATACAGCAGTTGTTGCAGTAGGCGCACTTATTGTAATTCCTGTTTCCAAGCTGTGTATGGACGCAATTTACCCTTATGCGATATCCAACGTTGCCTGCGGAATGAATCTGCATTTTAAGTGGTATATGTATGCTATGATATATGTTGGAATTATGCTGATATACTTTGCGGTGAATGGTATGCTTACCGCAAAGCTGAATAAGATCACTCCTGCGGAAGTGCTGAAAAATAGGGAATGATGTTAGGGAACGATCATCATCTAATTTCAGCGTTCCAAACATTTGGAAAATGACGTCTTATAAAGACGCTCATAGGGTGGTCGGGAAAATTCTTTAATTTGAAAATTGAGCCAATGTCACTTGATGAAAGTAGATTTTATTCCGACTTTATCAAATCTATAAAATGCTCTTCCTCAAACGGTGTTGACAGCGCAATATACAATATTATCGAAGAAGAGAGTACGCTATTTTTTGAAGGCATTAATACGGCTGATCAATGTGCAAAGATGATCCAAAGCCGCATTTCGCTAATGTTTGATGAGCAAAGGTGATGTCCGGTTTGCATAATCTATTATTTTTTACACTATTATTTTTTCAATACGAAACTCAAGATAAAAACTCGCCCCACAAAAACTCACCCGACTGCAAGACATCTCGCAGCCGGGTGTAACTTTACTTAACCATCTTAAAAAACTTCAAAACCTCCACAATAGCCTCTTCCTTATCATTCGGACACTTCGGCTGTCGGGAATCCTTAGACTTCGCCTTATTGTAATTCTCGCGCTCGATAATTCCAAACTTCTGCTTGACTTGAGCGATGTTCAGCGAAGATACAGTCAAGCCCGATGCTCCTTGACATAAGCCTTGATCTCATCATAGGTAGCCTTGCTTTCCGCAGAGGTCAGATCAAGCTAGATCGGAAGAGCACACGTCTGAACTCCAGTCACCGGCTATGATATC
>CAMJES010000257.1 GCA_946404705.1 uncultured Ruminococcus sp.
GGTAAGGATCTTACAAGCCTTAAGTCCCTCTTCACACATAGGGAGCTTGATAACGATGTTCTTGTGGATAGCTGCAAGGGGAAGAGCCTCTTCAACCATCTTGTCTGCTTCAAGAGAAATAACCTCTGCGGAGATAGGACCGTCAACAATTGTTGTGATCTCCTTAACTACTTCCTCAAAAACTCTGCCCTCTTTTGCGATAAGGGAGGGGTTTGTTGTAACGCCGCAGATAACTCCGAGGTCGTTTGCCCATCTGATGTCGTTTACATTAGCGGTATCAATAAAAAGCTTCATAATATATTTTCCTTTCTTTTAAGGAAGCACCGTCAGCTTTCGTCCCTGCCTGCGATAACAAAGCTGTCAAAAAGCGTGTTATACCGTAAATTCCCTTCGGGAATACGAACATAGCCTGCTCTCATTGAAACCTCGAATTCGCTGCCGCCCGAGCTGACCGTACCACCGTTTAAGCATAAAATTTTCTCTGCGGCTTTCTGCGCATTCTTGATATCGGAATAGTCCGTTATCAGCACAAACTCATCGCCGCCTATTCTTATCGGGAGCATATTCTCCTCCGCATTTTCGTCAATTCTGCGAAGGCACTCCGCAATAGCGATATCACCTGCGGCTCTGCCGTAAACATCGTTGATGTACATAAGATGCACCGTATCGAAGCAAACAGCATATTTTCCGCCGTGTTCCGTAATATAATCGTAAAGATGCGAAATATCGAACTTTTTCTTGCTTGTCATAACAATATTCCCCTTTTCATCGCATACCTGCACATACTCGTCAAGCTTCGGGAAAATATCGGAAAATCTCCGCTTTTTGCGGAATTCGGAAGGTGTTACGCCCCACAGCCGCACAAACGCACGGGTAAATACCTCGTGAGAATTATAGCCGTATTTAAGGGCAATTTCAAGGATAGAGCGGTCGCAGTCAAGCAGCTCCTTTGCCGCAGCGGTCAGCTTTCGCCTTGAAATATAGTCGCTCACGCCTATGTTAAAGGTGTGGCGGAACATTTTCTGAACATTTGACAGCGAATAGCCGCACCGCTTGGCGCAAAGCTCCGCTGTGATATCTCCCGTCAGATTTTTCTCGATAAATTCAAGTACCGCAGATAATATTTCAAAATTATTCATAGGTTTTCCTCGATAACGTTATCTGTGTGAAATTCTTTCACTATCATAATAATAACATTGCTCGCAGAAAATTTCTTGATGATTTGGGGAAAAATGTTTATATTAAAGCTCGGCAAGCTTAGCGCACTTGTCCTTTACGGCAGGATATATCTCATCGTAAAGTGCGAAATACTTGTCGTAAATCTCGGAGTTCTCCTTGATAGGCTGCTGAACCTTGTCAACGCCCACGATAGCCTTGCAAGCCTCGGGAACGGAGTTGTATATGCCTGCACCGACCATTGCAAGTATTGCAACGCCGAGAGCAGGGCCTTCGGACGAAGAAGCAGTCTTAACCGGACACTTGTAAAGGTCTGCAAGCATCTGACGCCAGATCGGTGATTTTCCGCCGCCGCCGCAAGCCATCATATCGGAAACGTTTATGCCCATTTCCTTGCATATCTCAACGCAGTCACGCAGAGAGTAGGAAACGCCCTCCATAACGGCGCGCATCATATCGCGCTTTGTATGCATTGCGGAAAGTCCGAAGAACATTCCTCTTGCATTCGGGTCAAGGTGCGGAGTTCTCTCACCCATAAGATAAGGCAGATAGATAAGGCGGTTCGAACCGACGGGAACCTTTTCGACCTCTTGGTTCATAAGAACATATTCATCAATGTCCATACCCTTAGCTGTGTCCTTTTCAGCCTGACAGAAGTTATCTCTGAACCACTTGAGAGAAAGGCCTGCGCCCTGTGTAACACCCATTATGTGCCAGCAGCCGGGAACAGCTGCGCAGCAGGTATGTACTCTGCCCTTCGGGTCAATGGAAATGCTTGATGTGTGAGCGAAAACAACACCGCTTGTGCCGATCGTTGTGAAAGCTTTTCCGTCCTCAACAACGCCCGTGCCGACTGCGGCAGCTGCATTGTCGCCTGCGCCGCCGACAACGATAGTACCCTCTTTAAGTCCCGTGAGAGCGGCAGCTTCGGCTGTAATCTTGCCCGTAACCTCGCAGGATTCGTAAACCTTTGCGAGCATCGACATATCAATATCAAGCTTGTCGCATATCTCCTTGCTCCAGCAGCGGTTCGGAACGTCAAGAAGCTGCATACCCGAAGCATCTGAAACCTCCGTTGCGAATTCGCCCGTGAGCTTGTAGCGGATATAATCCTTCGGGAGGAGAATATGACGGCATTTTTTGTAGTTCTCGGGTTCGTTGTTCCTTACCCAAAGTATCTTTGCAGCAGTCCAGCCCGTGAGTGCAGGATTTGCGGTTATCTCAATAAGCTTTTCTCTGCCGACCTTAGCGTTCATCTCGTCAACTTCCTTAGCTGTACGCTGGTCGCACCATATAATTGAGCGGCGGATAACATTGCCGTTTTCGTCAAGCATAACAAGCCCGTGCATCTGTCCCGAAAGTCCTACACCGACAATGTCAGCGCTGTTCACACCGCTTGACTCGATAACAGCCTTAGCCGTTCCGATAGCAGCGTTGTACCAGTCCTCGGGGTCCTGCTCTGCATAGCCGTTTTTCGGCTGATACATAGGATATTCAATCGTCTTGGAAGCGACAACAGTTCCCTTTTCGTCAAAAAGAACGGTTTTGGTGCCGCTTGTTCCAAGGTCGATACCGATTACGTATTTCATTGGCATTTTCCTTTCATATTATTATACAGTATAAGCCCCTGCGAATCGTGCAGGGGCATTTTTATACTATTAGAGTGTGAAAAGCACGTTGTTAACGATAGCTTCGAGCATTTCCTGTCTGCCGCTGCTGAGAGAGTCGGTAACTTCGCCCTTTTCAAGAGCATACTTTTCAAGATCAGCCATGCCGACCTTGCCTGCGATGATGTCAGCACCAATGCCTGTTGTCCAAGAAGCGTAACGGTCGTCAACGAACTTGTCAAGTCTGCCGTCAGCGATAAGAGCCTTTGCAGCCTTGAAGCCGAGTGCGAATGTATCCATACCTGCTATGTAGCTGTGGAAGATATCCTCGGGAGTGAACGAACCTCTGCGAGCCTTTGCGTCAAAGTTAAGGCCGCCGTTTGTGAAGCCGCCTGCCTTGATAACTTCGTACATACAGAATGTAGCGTCATAAATGTTTGTGGGGAACTGGTCTGTATCCCAGCCGAGAAGCGGATCGCCCTGGTTTGCATCGATAGAGCCGAAAACGCCGTTATCTCTTGCAACACGAAGCTCGTGCTGGAATGTGTGCTGTGCAAGTGTAGCGTGGTTTGCTTCGATATTCATCTTGAAATCCTTGTCAAGACCGT
>CAMJES010000258.1 GCA_946404705.1 uncultured Ruminococcus sp.
ATTGGATTATTATATCCGAGTATTTGTCTATAGGTTGGTTTGGAATTAGTATTAAACATCTAACGGGAAATAATATATCTTTAAGCGGATTGGATATGCCGTGCTTTTCATAATAAGAATTATAGAATTTTATAAAGTCACCAAATGACAATATTTCGATAAAAACCCAAAATGGACATTCAAAATGATATGGGGCTTCCAAACTCGGATCATAGCTATATGAGCAATACTTCTTAATCAGTTCACCGGCATAATTTGATTGTGCCTTTGAATAAAGAGCTTTTACAATATAATTATTGTTATTCAGAAATTCATTTACAATGGAATAACCGTCTTCATCGGGATTGTCGGAAATATCTTTGTTCAGTTTAACCTTCATACTATGTTCAATACTAAGCACCATAGAAAGAACTAATCTCCTAAACCACATATCAATTGTTGAAAAATCTTTTAAGTAAGCAAACTCTAAATCAATATACTTCCCGTCTTTATTTTTGTAATAATTCTTCTGAAAGGATTTAAGCTTGAAATAATATGTATTATTTGAAATGAATTCTTTGGCGGATTCTTCTGAAACAATGTCAAACTTTATACCGCCGGATTTCATTTTCTCAAGTTGTTCATCAATGGAAAGTTTGGTTTTTGACATCTTGTTTCACCTCTTGTTTTTATTATATCATATATAGCGTATAAATGCAAATTAGAATATATTTTATTAATTATACAATATTTTTCAAAAAATGCTTGACAAACGCTTTTAAGGGTGGTATAGTATTATTGTACTAATCAGATAATACACTTGACAGGAGGAAAAACTATGGCAAAGGTTCTTGAAGTCCGTGAGCTTTCCAAGAAATATCCCAAAAAGGATGTTTTTGCGGTTGACGGAGTTTCTTTTGACGTTGAAGAGGGCGAAATATTTGCTCTTATCGGTCCTAACGGCGCAGGAAAAACCACTACTATCCGTATGATATCGACCCTTATCGAGGCTACATCGGGTGACGCGCTCGTTGGAGGACACAGCATTATCAAGGAGGCGGACAAAGTCCGTGAATGTATCACCTATCTCCCCGACGAGGCAGGCGCATACAAGACTATGACAGGAAGAAAGTATCTTTACTTTATGGCAGGTCTTTTCACAGCCGACAAAATGACTATCGAACGCTATGTTCGCACAGCCGAGCAGATATGCGGACTCGGCGACAGGCTTGACGAGAAGATCGGCGGCTATTCAAGAGGTATGATAAGAAAGCTGCTCCTTTCGAGAGCTGTTATGACCGAGCCTAAGCTTGCTATCATGGACGAAGCAACATCGGGTCTTGACGTTATCAATGCGCTTGAAATACGCAACACTATCAAAAAGCTTGCAAAGGAAAAGAACACGGCTTTCCTGCTCTCGTCGCATAATATGCTTGAAATTGAGTATCTTTCCGACCGTGTCGGCATCATGACCAAGGGCAAGCTTATGGTAACGGGAACTATTTCCGAGCTTAAGGAACGCTATAACGCAGTTAACCTTGAAGAAGTATTTGAAAGGGTGGTGCTTGAAAATGAGGTTCGGTAATCTTCTTAAAAAAGAGCTTAGTGAGCTTATCACAAAGCAGGCTATTATCAGTATGGTATTCGTACTTGTACTCTTCGTTTTTATGGGTCAAGTTATGGGACGTTCAATGGAAGAGGGTTTTGATACTTCCACTATCAACCTTTGCATTCAGGACGATTCCGAGTTCACAAAAAATGTCGTTGAGCGTGTAAAAGAGAGCAAGACCACCACGTTCAATGTCGTTGAGCTTCAGAGCGATAACTACTATGAAGAGCTTGAAAGACTTGACCTTAAATATGTAGTTATTATTCCCGAAGGCTACGGCGATACGATATTAAATGAAAAGAAACCGGGCAAACTTATTTTCGCAAGCAAGATTTCAATGGGATTCAGCGCAACAATGTCCTCGCTGTCTTCAAGCGACGCTATAAGCGCTATCGAGGACAGCACAGCCGATGAAGCAATGGAGAGCGTTTATTCGCTCACAGATGAGGAGATCGAGCTGATAAAATCTCCGACAAATCTCGTTGAATTCTCGACAGCAAACGGAAAAAGCGTTGAGATCTCCGCAGCGGCAGTATCCTCTGTCGTTATGATGCAGTCGATGATCGCTCCGTTTGCGATATTCTTCCTGCTGCTGCTTGCTTCACAGATGATAATGACTGCAATTTCGACAGAAAAAATAGACAAAACACTTGAAACTCTCCTTTCAACACCTGTTTCAAGAATGACAGTTCTATCGGCAAAAATGGTTGCAGCGATCATTTCCGCACTTCTCAATGCATTGTTTATGATAGTCGGCTTCGGAATATATATGTTCAGCCTTGTCGGCGGCGCGGTAAGCGGTACAACAGCAGGTTCGGTATCGGAGGTTCCCGGCATGAATGTACCCGATACAAGCGCAATAACAGACGCTCTCTCAACAGCAGATGCACTTTCACAGCTCGGCTTTACATTAAGCGGATTGGATATACTCCTCTTCGGTCTGCAGCTTTTCCTTACGCTTGCTATCGGACTTTCGATATCGCTTATACTCGGTGCAATGGCAACAGACGTAAAGTCTGTTCAGACTCTTGTAATGCCGATAATGATAGCGGTAATGATACCTTTCTTTGTAACGATGTTCATGGACTTCGGTACAATGCCCGCTGCAGCAAAGGTCGTAATGTTCCTTATCCCGTTTACACACAGCTATATAGCCTTGACAAATCTTATGTCGGGTGATATGATAATGTATTGGGGAGGACTTGCATATCAAGTAGCGTTCTTTGCAGTATGTATGTATATGGCAGTAAGAATGTTCACCAGCGACAAGCTCTTTACAATGTCGTTCTCCACAGAAAACATGAAGCAGAACAAGCTTTTGCAGAAATAAAGGACGATGGCGAATGAAACTCAGGCAAACGCGTTATACACCGAAAAAAAGACGAAATCCGCTGCTTAAAGCGCTCATGGCGATACTTGTAGTGTTGCTGCTTGTGATGTGGCTGAATATGGACAGATTTGGATTTAAGTTTAGCGATATGCTTATCGCAACGGGGATAGCGCTGATATTGCTGAGTATAGCGAACGCCAACCGAAAAATGGAGAAAGATATCGAAATTTCCGATAAACAGCTTGAAGAGATGCGTGACAAGATCGGGAAGGACGAGTACAGTACATCGTCAATGTACTTTGACGAAGAACTAAAATAATGCGTAATTATTTAATTCGGAATTCGGAATGCGGAATTCGGAATTATTGTAACGCTAACATTTACAGTTAAAACCGCGAAGCGGATAAAAGTTTACGTCCACGCTTTTTAAAGGGTGGCGAGGGGTCAAGGGGGCGAGCAG
>CAMJES010000259.1 GCA_946404705.1 uncultured Ruminococcus sp.
GGACTGGAGTTCAGACGTGTGCTCTTCCGATCTCAGCGATGATAGAACGGGAACGTTCGATAACTGTCTTACAGAGGAGTTTTTCCGTGCATTCGCATTTAATGCAGGATTGACGCTTCATGTCATAGAAAAATATGGCAAAAACGA
Organism: uncultured Ruminococcus sp.; assembly: GCA_946404705.1. Taxonomy (GTDB): domain Bacteria; phylum Bacillota; class Clostridia; order Oscillospirales; family Ruminococcaceae; genus UMGS363. The sequence goes on from CAMJES010000259.1 coordinate 148, forward strand.
CCACCACATTATTGCAGCTTTGTTCAAGGCTTGCGCTCATGCTTTAAAGGCTGCGGCAAAGCAGAACGGAAACGAAATTCTTTCTACAAAGGGTGTATTATAATGATCGCAATTGTTGATTACGGTGCAGGAAACATTTTCAGCGTAAAAAACGCGCTTGACTATCTCGGAATTGACAACAAGCTTACATCGGATGCAAAAGAACTCGAAAACGCAGACAGAATTATCCTTCCGGGAGTGGGTGCTTTTCCGTGGGCGATGAAAAAGCTTGAGGAAAGCGGTCTTATCCCCGTTATAAAGGAGCAGGCTAAGGTCAAGCCTTTTCTCGGTATTTGCCTTGGAATGCAGCTTATCTTTGACAAAGGCTATGAATTCGGTGAAACGGACGGACTCGGACTTATTCACGGCAGCGTTGAAAAGATAGAACGTGAAAACCTCTCGGTTCCTCACATGGGCTGGAACAGCCTTATTTACAATAAGAAATGTCCTATACTGAATGGAATTCCCGAGGGAGAGTATGTGTATTTCGTTCATTCGTTTGCCGCAAAATGCGATGATGACAGCATCGGGGCATACTGCGATTACGGCGGAAAGGTAACAGCACTTGTATATGACGGAAAATACGTTTACGGAACACAGTTCCATCCCGAAAAAAGCGGAAAAACGGGTCTTAAAATGCTCAAGACCTTTTCAGAGCTTGTCTGATCGGAGGTTTTAAGTTATGCTTGCTAAAAGAATTGTGCCTTGTCTTGACGTTCGTGACGGCAAGGTCGTTAAAGGCGTTAATTTTGTCGGAATAAAAGAGGTCGGCGACCCTGTTGAGTGCGCTGCCGAGTATGACAGACAGGGCGCAGACGAGATCGTTTTTCTTGATATCACCGCGTCAAACGAGGGCAGGGGAACAATGCTCGATGTTGTCCGCAGAACAGCACAGAAGGTTTTTGTGCCGCTCACAGTCGGCGGAGGAATCCGAACAATTGATGATTTCCGTGATACGCTTCGTGCAGGAGCCGACAAGGTATCGGTCAACTCCGCTGCGGTAAAAAATCCTCAGCTTATCAAAGAAGCAGCAGATATTTTCGGCAGCCAATGCGTTGTGGTTGCTATCGACGCTAAAAAATGTGATGACGGACATTATACGGTCGTTATCAACGGCGGAAGAATTGATATGGGCATTGACGCTGTTGAATGGGCAAGAAAAGCCGAGGAACTCGGTGCAGGTGAGATATTGCTTACCTCAATGGACACAGACGGTGTAAAGGGCGGTTTCGACCTTGATATGCTCAATGCTGTTTGCAGCGTTGTAAAGATACCTGTCATTGCCAGCGGCGGCTGCGGAAAGCTTGAACATTTCACCGAAGTTTTTGAAAAGACGAATTCATCTGCGGCGCTTGCGGCTTCGCTTTTTCACTATAAGGAGCTGACGGTCGGACAAGTCAAGGAAGAAATGCAGAAGCATAATATTCCGGTCAGAACTGTGTAATATTATGGAAATAGCAATAAGAAAAGCCTGTGCTGCCGACAGCTGTGCGATATGGGAAATATGCAGGGAAGATATGGGTTATGACTGTTCGCTCGAGCTTGTTTCATCAAAGCTTCAACGGCTCGATTCGACTCACGAAGCAGTTTTTGCTGCAGAGTCAGAGAATAGGGTGATCGGATTTATTCATGTTGAAAAATATGATACTTTGTATTTTGAAACTATTGCAAATATACTTGGGCTTGCTGTAAGAGCGGACAGCAGGAGAAAAGGCGCAGGACATTTGCTTATGGAAGCGGCGGAAAAATGGGCAAAAGAAGTTGGAGCAGTAGGCATTCGGCTTAATTCAGGCGCAGAAAGAGCCGATGCACACAACTTTTACCGTTCTGCAGGATTTATTTCCGAAAAGCAGCAGCTAAGATTCATGAAGTTATTCAAATAAATGGAGAATATTATGGGACTTATTGAAGAAACAAACGAGTTAATGCTCGACTGGGATAAGATTGGCAGTATTACCGCAGAAAACAAGGTTATTCCCGTTGCGGTGCAGAATATACTGACAAAAGAGGTTATCCTTGTTGCATACATAAACGAAACAGCGTTAAAGGAATCAATCCGTCTGAAAAAAGCCGTTTTCTGGAGTACATCACGCAATCAGCTTTGGTTTAAAGGAGCTGAATCGGGAAATACATTCACGCTCAATCACATATTTGTCAACTGCGAGCAGAATTCGCTCGTTTTTCAGGTGACGCCCGATAAGGGGAATATATGCCATACAAGCTATAATGGTGTTGCAAACAACTGCTATTATCGTGAGCTTGATATGGACACAATGAAACTTATAAATTTAAACGAAAAGAAAGGAAACCGAACATGACAGTTTATGAAGAAATTTTCGAGGTTTTAAAGCTTCGCAAAAAAGCATTTGACGAGGGAAACGCTCCCGAAAAATCCTATACCTGCTATCTTTATGAAAAGGGTGTGGATAAGATATGCAAAAAGGTCGGCGAAGAAGCTGCAGAAACTATCATTGCAGCTAAAAACGGCGATAATGACGAGCTTATGAACGAGATAAACGACCTTATTTATCACGTTATGGTTCTCTGCGTTAATCAGGGACTTGAATGGAGCGATGTTGAAAAGGTTCTGTCCGAGCGCAATGAAAAAATCGGCAACCTTAAAACCTTCCATACGACTGACAAGAACAGCTGATAATTTGCTTAAATAAGTAACCTTTTCTGCCTTCTGTGAATAATATATATTGAAGTTATAAGGAGAATAGTTCCTTTGCTTTAATATTATTTACAGGAGGTTTTTTATGAGCGAAATGAATGACTGCTTTAAAGAAGCAGTATGCGTTGATGTTCAGCGGATATTCGACAGCTGCTCCGACCGTGATTGTGTTTACGATCTTCCGATAACTCTTACGCCCGGCTCCGATCCTATTACAGATGATATGGACATTGTGAGAACTCGGTGCGCAGAGGTTGAAGTTACTTGCATTTCGGTAGATTCCGTTCCGTTTAAAACGGGTTATTATGCAGTTGATATTACTTATCGTTTCAAGATCACTGCTGAGGCTTTCTCACACGGTATGTGTAAAAATCATACAGGAACAGTTCTCTGCGGAACGGCTTTATGGAATAAACGAGTTATTTTGTACGGCAGCGAAGGCAATTCCAAAGATCGGAAGAGCGTCGGTAGGGAAAGAGTGTAGATCTCGGTGGTCGCCGTA
>CAMJES010000260.1 GCA_946404705.1 uncultured Ruminococcus sp.
TTTCCGACCTTATCGAAACGGTAACGAACGCTTCGCTTGAACGTCTTTCCGAGTCAAGCTTTGTCACCGAGGAGAACCGCGACGATTATGCAAGAAAGCTCGGAATGGCTGCGGTCAAGTTCGGCGACCTTATCAACCACCGTTCAAAGGATTATATTTTCGACCTTGACAAGTTTATGTCCGCAGAGGGCAAGACGGGAATTTACCTGCTTTACACGGTTTCGCGTATCAATTCCATTCTCAAAAAGGCAGGAGATACAAAAGCAGAGCTGAACGGAATTTACACCGAGGCTGAGCGTGAGCTTATGCTCAAAATCGTTATGTCGGGCAATGCTTTCACGCTTGCAATGGACGAAAAAGCACCGAGCTATGTCTGCGAAAATGCATATCAGCTTGCGGTTTCGTTCTCGCATTTCTACCACGAAAACAACATTATGAACGAACAGGACGAGGCGAAAAAATCAAGCTGGCTTGCGCTTGCAAAGCTTACGCGTGAAGTTATTATCAAGCACCTCGGAATTCTCGGAATTGAAACGGTTGAAAATATGTGATTTTATTAATTCGGAATTAGGAATTCGGAATGCGGAATTATTGTTTTCCTAACATAATTTGCGTCAATGGGCGGATATGGAATCCGCCCCTACAATAATCGGTATATTTTCGTGATATAATAAAATAGGTGTGAATTCATTTGCGTATTCGGAAATTTTGAAATGCACATTAATTCCGAATTCCGCATTCATAATTTCGCATTATATTTGACTGGTTTCCCGTCCCGATTTTAACAAATATTTTTTAAACGGACAAGGAAACTGACCCTACAATAATCGGCATATTTCCGTGATATAATAACTCCAAACTCCACTCTCCAAACTCCAAACTAATTAGAAAGGAAGCAGTAAAATGAAGCTTCTTGCCATTGACGGAAACAGCATTATGAACCGTGCTTTTTACGGAATAAAAATGCTCTCGAACAAAAACGGCGTTTACACGAATGCGCTGACGGGATTTATGAACATCTACCTGAAAATATGCGCTGAGCAGAAGCCGGACGGTATTGCTTGTGCGTTTGACCTGCGCGCGCCCACGTTCCGTCACAAAGCGGACAAGAACTACAAGGCGAACCGTCACGGTATGCCCGATGAGCTTGCGCAGCAGATGCCGATGATAAAGCGCCTGCTCAAAGACTTGGGCGTTCACGTTCTTGAAACGGAGGGTTTTGAGGCGGACGATATTCTCGGAACGCTTTCGGCTGCCTGCGCTCAGAACGGCGATGAATGTATTATTCTGACGGGTGACCGTGACTCGCTGCAGCTTATCAACGACAAGGTAACTGTGCTTCTTCACGGAACAAAGGAAACGACCGTTTTCACGCCCGAAAAATTCCGTGAAGTCTACGGACTTGAACCGAAGCAGCTTATCGACCTTAAAGGACTTATGGGCGACAGCTCGGACAACATAAGCGGCGTTAAGGGTATCGGCGAAAAGACGGCGCTTTCGCTTATCGGGGAATACGGTTCTATCGAAAATCTTTATGAAAAGCTTGAAAAAAACGAGGTCAAGGCGACAAATTCCGTTCTGACGAAGCTTGCAAACGGAAAAGACGACGCTTTCCACAGCAAGTGGCTTGCGACTATTGTTTTCAATGCGCCCATTGACACCGACCCGAATAGCTATCTTCCCGAAAAGGTCGATGAAAGCGATGTTTCCGAGCTTTTGACCGAGCTTGAGATGTACAAGCTGCTTGAAAAGCTTAATATAAAGCCGTCTGCGGCTATTCCTAAGGCTGAAAAGCGGCAGGAAGCGGAAAAACGTGAGTTTTCCGTTTGCGGATTTGACGAACTTGGCTTTGAAAATGCGGAAAAGGCTGCTTTTATCCTTGACGGAAACGGCGTTATGCGTATCGAGTGCGGCGGAAAGCTTTGCAGCACGGGCGACACCGAAAAACAACTGAAATTTCTCAGCTCGGCTTGTGAAAAATACGGTTTTCAAGTGAAAAATGCGTTCAAGCTTTGCTTTGCGAATAAAACGGAGCTGCGGAATTTCAAGGCTGATGCTGACATTCTCGGATATCTGCTGAACGCTTCTTCTGCGGAATATACGATTGAAAAAATGTGCGCGGAATATGGCGCGCCCTACTATGGCGAGCTTGGCGAAAATGCCGATATTGCTTCGCTTTACGGACTCTGCGCTGCGCTTTATGATGAGGTCAAGGCCGCAGGAATGGAGGAACTTTTCAACGAGATAGAACAGCCGCTTACGGAAGTTCTTGCATCTATGGAATACTACGGCGTAAGGGTGGATTCCGAGGGCGTTAAGGAGTTCGGGAAGCGGCTTGAAACAGACATTAAAGACTGCGAGCAGAAGATATTTTTCATGGCAGGTCACGAATTCAACATAAGCTCGCCGAAGCAGCTTGGAACGGTACTTTTTGAAGAGCTTGGACTGCCCACAAAGAAGAAAACCAAGACGGGTTATTCCACGGGTGCGGAGGTGCTTGAAGAGCTTGCGGACAAGCATGAAATCGTCAGCGAAATTTTGCAGTACCGAAAGCTTACGAAGCTGTCCTCTACCTATGTTGAAGGACTGCTCAAAGAAGTGCGTGAGGACGGCCGGGTTCACTCCAGCTTCAAGCAGACGGAAACACGGACGGGCAGAATATCCTCGACCGAGCCGAATATGCAGAACATCCCCGTCCGCACGGAGCTTGGACGGAGCATGAGAAAGTTTTTCATGGCAGAAGACGGTTACACGCTGCTTGACGCCGATTACAGCCAAATTGAGCTGCGTATCCTTGCCGCAATGAGCGGCGATGAGAATATGCGCAACAACTTTTTGAGCGGAAAGGATGTTCACACGGCGACTGCGGCGAAGGTTTTCGGACTTCCCGAGGAGATGATAACGCCCGAAATGCGCCGCTCGGCAAAGGCGGTCAACTTCGGCATTGTTTACGGCATCGGAGCGTTCTCTCTTTCAAAGGATATTGACGTAAGCGTTGCGGAGGCGGACAGATATATCAAAAACTACTTTGCGACCTATCCGAACATTAAGGCGTTTATGGATAATGCGGTCGAAAGTGCTGAGAAAAACGGCTATGCTGTGACGGCGTTCGGCAGGCGCAGATATATCCCCGAGTTAAAAAACAGTAACAAAAACATTCAAGCGTTCGGCAAGCGCGCTGCAATGAATGCGCCTATCCAAGGCACGGCGGCGGACGTAATAAAGATAGCGATGGTCAAGGTCTACAAGCGGCTGAAAGAAGAAAAGCTTGATGCAAGGCTGATATTGCAGGTGCATGACGAGCTTATCATAGAAGCTTCGGAGAAGGACAAGGACGCTGCGGC
>CAMJES010000261.1 GCA_946404705.1 uncultured Ruminococcus sp.
GACCACCGAGATCTACACTCTTTCCCTACACGACGCTCTTCCGATCTATTGTCGGAGAAGAGCAGAGCGGACAGCTTAAATGAACTTCTTCGGATCGGACGAATCACTCATTATGTTAATAGTCGAATTCATATAGAAAAGCGCAGTTACATCATAAAGCCATCCTCTCTTTTGTGCAGGATTATGATCTACCTGTCCATAAATGATATTCTCGATAGTTCCGCCTCTGAATCTGTATGCGTATGTCAGCATCATAAGAACTATTATCGGAATAGGCTTTGTACCATAAGAAATATCCGCATAGATCTCATCTTGATCTTGAACAGTATCTATCAACTTTCCAAATAGATCGAGATGATCATCAATTCTTTCAGAATAAGGTGTATCAACCAAATCAATCTCACATTCAAAACCAATACGTTCTCTCAATTTTTCGAGATCATCAACAAATGTTTCATAATTTATGCGGCAATTGTCATAGTCGGGTCTAACAGCTGTGATCCTGATTTTCTCGCCCTTTTTTACTGTGTTGAGAATAAGCACAAAAATAGGGAATTTTGTTGTTCCGTCAAAACCAAGAACAGGATTATCACATGGATTTAAATACTGAATATCTTCCAATTTTGCTTTAGGCTGCTGTGGTATCGTGCAAATAAAGTTCTTCATGAAAAAATCATCCTTTCTTAACTGCTGCCGCTGTTTTTTCAATGCGGTCAACAGACGTTTTTATAATGCTGCTTATTGCCTTGGTCGTGAATTCTCTGACGTTATATCCCCTTTCTTCAAGCAAACGCTTTTGTGTATCGTTAAGGTTATCCTCATCGCTGGCGTGGTTGATATGATTCCTTACGGATTTTACATAGATATAATCGAAAAGTATGCTGCGCAGAGTGTTGATGTCAGCCTTGGCGTTGATCTTAACCCCTTCGTGAACATAATTCTTTGAAGTGATATTCGCCGCTGTATAAAGCTTTTTGTCAAGCGTAGGCAGCTTTTCGTTCTTTTTGCCCATTATTTCGTAAAGCACCGGCACATTCTGACTGCATAAAGTGTTTATCATCGAAAAAAAGTCTTTGAAATTTTGATTAATGCAGTAATCGGCAAGCAGCTTTTTGGTTTTATTTTTTTCACTATAATCAGGACAGTTCAGATTCTCCATATATCCCTTGAAATCATCCTTTGTGTTTTTCATTATATCGAATAAAACGGAAATATACTGATGCAGATCATTGTCATATTTGTAATCTCTGTTTTTGTTAATGAATTTTTCCTTCATAGCAGTCTGCAAACGGATAATATCCGATCTGTCTGTACAAGAAACGCTATCCATAAACTCATCATAGAAAATAACTGCATCCGTATTCTGCTTGTTGGGGCAGCTTCGGTTGTTCTCTTTGGTTATTTCATAGTATTTCTTGTCGCATATAAGTATTTCGCTGTCAAAAATAAACTTGGGTATTTTCTCGATGTATATGGTTACTGCCTGCTGTATAAGTCCGTTTTCAAGGCACCATTTTATCATTCTGCAATAGTCGATTCCGTCAGAGCCTTCCTCAAAAAACTTATTCTCGATAACGGGGAGCAGGTTACTGAGTATAACGATCTTGGTGTCATCCGATCTTATCATTCGCACCTTTTCGATGTACCTGCGCATTTCCATAAGCGTTTCATCAAGCTCGGAAATATTGCAAAGCTGCATTCTGTCGGTGAATTCGTCCATGCATTTTATCAGATCGGCAATGTCTTCGTGTTCTGTGCCTTTAAAGCATTCCGAAAGCTGATATGATCTTCCCGTGTGAACGAATTCGTTGACCGCATCGGCAAGCATCGTAAGGTCGGTAAAATCCTTGGTTGTCTGAATGACCGCTTCTGTGCCGTTAATGTTTGAATAGAATGAAGCAGCGATCCTGTACCCCTTGTATTCAAGTATCTTTGTCAGAAGCTGGAGCATATTTGCGGCTGTCCTCGCTCCGCCCGATGTGTCGATATAGATCTCATCGTCAGCCGTTAAAAGACCGCATATCTCTCGTATCACAGCACCCGTTTCTTTGACTGTGTTTTCATCGGAGTACTCCCTCACGGGGAATAAAACATCAGCCGTTCCGACGATCTCCTCGGTAAGCCCTTGAAAGAATTCGTATGTAGTCTTATCGGGAATTGCTCCACTTTTCTCGTTTTCAGCCTTGAAAGAAAGAATAGGGATCACTCTGTCGATCTTCTCCCCCTTTTCCTCCAAGTGCTTTCCAAGCATACGAAGAACAGGCTCATTCGTCTGCGAAGCGATAACGCTCTCCTCTGCGCAAAGTCCGTTTGTATGATATGAACGTTCTGCCTTTTTACCGTAAAAGCTTAAATAAGTTATAAGAATATTCATTTGCTATCATCCTTTCCGATGTTATTAAAATTATAGCATCTATGTAACATAATGTCAATTTGAAACGAAAAATTTGTAATCTTTTTTCGTTTCTGTATAATAAACAGCATAAACTCCTGCCGATTAAGTTTTCCTGCAAAATTTCTTGACAAATAAGTAAAACTGTGCTATTATGTGTTCAGAGCATTTATCAAAAGCATTGTTTTAGCTGTGATAAGACAATTGTTAACAAATTAAAACAATTCTGTTGAAACATGAATTTTGATGCTTTTTGAGGTGTAAAAAAAGCTGTTTTTGGAACCGTAAAATTTGAGTTTTTCCCATCCCTGCGTGGATCACGGCTCCGCAGTACAAACCACCCCAACACCGTTAGGTGATTGAAACTTACGGAGCTCGTTCACCTCCTTCAGGAGCTTGCGTACAAACCACCCCAACACCGTTAGGTGATTGAAACTATTAATACTAAATGCGTTTGTGAGTATGCTTCTTTTGTACAAACCACCCCAACACCGTTAGGTGATTGAAACCCCAAAAGATTCAGTCCGAGCAAAGGATAATCAACAGCATGTACAAACCACCCCAACACCGTTAGGTGATTGAAACACATGCACCTCAACTGTATAACTTCCGTTACAGGTACAAACCACCCCAACACCGTTAGGTGATTGAAACAGCTCGCAGTCAACATTGCTGATGCGGTCAATAGTACAAACCACCTCAACACCGTTAGGTGATTGAAACTAGTTCAAGTCCCATGGTTATCTCGATGATCATTGCAGTACAAACCACCCCAACACCGTTAGGTGATTGAAACTAGCTGTGGCTGTACGTTCCATGTACTCGAATGTCTTTTGTACAAACCATCCCAACACCGTAAGGTGATTGACAAAAAAACAACCCGATAGGATCAATGAGATCGGAAGAGCACACGTCTGAACTCCAGTCACCGGCTATGAT
>CAMJES010000262.1 GCA_946404705.1 uncultured Ruminococcus sp.
ACCACCGAGATCTACACTCTTTCCCTACACGACGCTCTTCCGATCTCAGCACACATCAAACTATTTCTACACAAAGGTTCAGGCGGATTTTGCCGCAAAGCTTTGTGAGCTTACGGGCTATGACAAGATGTTTTTCGGCAATTCGGGCGCAGAGGCTAACGAATGTGCTATTAAAATTGCAAGGAAGTATTCCTTTGACAAATACGGAAAGGACGCAAAGCGTTACAACATAATCACGCTCGTGAACAGCTTCCACGGAAGGACTGTGACAACGCTTTCCGCAACGGGTCAGGACGTTTTCCACAACTATTTCTTCCCATTCACGGAGGGCTTTATCAACGTTGAAGCGAACAACATTGACGACCTTAAAGCAAAACTTGACGACAGCGTATGCGCTGTGATGTTTGAATTTATTCAAGGCGAGGGCGGAGTTAACGCGCTTGACAAGGCTTTCGTTGATGAGATATTCAAGCTTTGCGCCGAAAAGGACGTTCTTACTATTGCAGATGAAGTTCAGACGGGTGCAGGAAGGACAGGAACGTTCCTTGCATCGGAGCAGTTCGGAGTTAAGCCGGATGTGACGACTCTTGCAAAGGGTGTTGCAGGCGGTGTTCCGGTGGGAATTTGTCTTGCAGGAAAGAAATGCTCGGATGTACTCACGGGCGGAACTCACGGTTCGACCTTCGGCGGAAATCCTCTTGCTTGTGCAGGCGGACTTGCAGTTGCAAATAAGGTCGGAGATGAAAAATTCCTTGAAGAGGTACGTCAAAAGAGCGCATATATCCGTGAAAAGCTGCTTAAAATGCCGCTTGTTGAAGGCGTTAGCGGTCTTGGACTTATGATAGGCATAACCGTTAAGGGAAAGACTGCCGCCGAAGCTGCGAAGGAGTGTCTTGACGCAGGACTGCTTGTTCTTACCGCAAAGGAGAAGATAAGACTTCTGCCGCCGCTTAATATAACGTATAATGAAATTGACAAGGGTCTTGAGATACTTGGGAGAGTGCTTGAATGATTTACTATGAAAAATACGGCAACGAACTTAATCCGACCGTTATTCTGCTCCACGACAGCGAATCGGTTTACTGCTTTTCAAAGGAATGCGACTATCTTGCCAAAAACTACTGCGCGATAGTTCCGCATCTTCCGGGTTTCGGACGAAATCCCGAGAGAATGTTTTCAACGGAGCTTGCCATACAGCAGATAGTTGAGCTTGCTTCGACCTATAAAAAGCCTGTAACGCTTGTGGGCGCTTCGCTCGGAGCGGAGCTTGCATTTCATCTGATATGCAGAAACACGGAGCTTTTCAACGGCTGCATAATGATAAGTCCGTGGCTTGAAAAGGACATAAGCGGCATTGAAAAGGCTCTTAATCAGCTCAACGACAAAGAAAAGGTGATAAAAAACAAGTTTATGTCGGGTCTTAACGGACTTTCGATGGGACTTAACAAGGACGAACTGCGCGACTACAACGATTTCTGCAAAAATGTCAGCATAAATTCTTTGGTAGCTGCGATAGACAACGGTATCACGTTTGAAAACTATCCCGAATACAAGGAGCTTACGAAGCCTATGATGGCTCTATGCGGCTTAAGCGAATCTATTGAGATACGCAAGACTGTCAGAATGCTTTCCAAGGAAAATCCGAACTGCTCTTATGATATGTGGGACGGAGTTTCAAAGAAACTGCCGATAAAGGCGGCTGCGCGTCTTTCAAAGACTATTGAGGATTTTATTGACAAGGCTAACGGCAATTAATTTACGGGAGTTTTTCCCGTTATGAAAGGAAGATATGATATGAAACATTTACTCAAAATGCTTGATCTTTCGACAGAAGAGATCATGGACATTCTCAACCTTGCGGATCAGCTCAAATATGAACGCAAGCACAACATTGAACATCATCTGCTCAAAGGAAAGTCACTCGGTATGATTTTCCAAAAGGCTTCGACAAGAACCCGTGTTTCCTTTGAAACAGGTATGTATCAGCTCGGCGGAAATGCGCTTTTCCTCTCCGCTCACGATCTTCAGATAGGCAGAGGTGAGCCTGTTCAGGATACTGCGCGCGTACTTTCACGCTATCTTGACGGTATTATGATTCGTACATTTGCTCAGAAGGAAGTTGAGGATCTTGCAGAATACGGTTCTATCCCCGTTATCAACGGACTTACAGACTTCTGTCACCCTTGTCAGATACTTGCGGATTTGATGACTATCCGTGAGTTCAAGGGTCAGTTTGACGGACTTAAGATGTGCTTTATCGGTGACGGAAACAACATGGCTAACTCGCTTATCGTCGGCGGTTTAAAGGTAGGAATGAAGGTTTCGGTTGCCTGCCCCGAGGGTTATCACCCCGACAAGCAGGTACTTGATTTTGCTAAGGATTTTGAAGGCTTTGAGCTTACGGATTCGCCTATCAAGGCTGCTGCAGGCGCAGACGTTGTTATAACGGACGTTTGGGCTTCGATGGGTCAGGAAGGCGAAGCAGAGAAGCGCAAGGCTGCATTCAAGGGCTATCAGGTCAACGATGAGATCATGGCTGCGGCTAACCCCGATGCTATGGTTCAGCATTGTCTGCCGGCTCACCGCGAGGAAGAGATAACCGAAAAGGTATTCGAGGCACACGCAAACGAGATATTTGAAGAGGCAGAAAACAGGCTTCATGCCCAGAAGGCCGTTATGGTCAAGCTTATGGGCTGAAAATAAATTTATTTTTTGAAAGGGAGAGATCTATCATGGGGTTCGACAGAATCAGGATCAAAGAAAACGCAAAGAAGCATTATGAATTCAACAAGTGGCAGAATGTACTTGTTGTATTGATCACAATGCTTATCGGCGGCGGTGCGGGAGCACTTTCCAGCTTCATTCCGGTAGTAGGTCCTACTGCGGTCAGCTTGCTTGTTGTAAGCGTAGTTTCTCTTGGCTGCACAACATGGTTCCACAGAGCTATCAAGACAGACGGGCTTAAAATGGAAGAAATGTTTTGGTCGTTTAAGAAGGATTACGGCGGAAATATTCTTCTCGTGTTCCTTATCGGACTGTTTACAACATTATGGTCGCTGCTCTTATTTGTTCCGGGAATAGTTAAAGCATACTCGTATTCTCTTGCTTTTTACATAAAGTCGGAGAATCCTGACATCAAGCCCAATCAGGCAATTGAACTTAGCAAAAAGATGACAGACGGACGCAAGATGGATCTTTTTGTACTTGATCTCAGCTTTATTGGCTGGTTCATGCTTTCATCGCTCACATTCAATATCCTTGGCATTCTTTATGTAATTCCTTAAGATCGGAAGAGCGTCGTGTAGGGAAAGAGTGTAGATCTCGGTG
>CAMJES010000263.1 GCA_946404705.1 uncultured Ruminococcus sp.
GTATATTTTGCCTTTAGAGGAAAGTTTACTTTGTTAGGATAGAATGAAGCGCAATTCACAAGTCGGTTTAACAAGTTATTTGGTATCAAACTTGTTTTGTTTTCCGATTTTTTGTTGTGAATTGCGCTTTTTAGCTATACTTTTTTGTGCTGTCGTTGCTGCGCCTTTCGCTATGGTTTAGGGAGTTTCGCGCTCTGCGGAGCGCGACAAGGTGGCGCTGCCCCCTTGACCCCTGCCACCTTTGAAAAGGTGGACGAAACTTTTCGTCCGCTTCGCGGTTTTTGCTGCTTTTCGAATTAGTCAAGCGGATATGTTTTCAAATTCGGCAATTCGTCAAGCGTGAGCGTTCTGTCGCTGTTGTATGCTTTGATAAGCATATCCTTCTCGGTATATTCCTCGTTAAGCACAAAGTTTTTGAGCGTAAAAGGGTCTGCCCATGTTCCCCAGAAAAGCCAACGGACGTTATTCTTCATCGTCAGTTCGGGATCCATTACACAGCCATTTTCCGACAATGCCACAAGCTTGCCCTTCGGTGATGTTTCAACACACTCCGTAAACGTTCCGCCAAAGCTTTCGTAAACGTGGTTGCCTGCATATATATCGTAAGAAATGATATCGACCGTTTCATCGCCCGGATACCACTCGGGATCCTGTCCGTTCCACATCCATATCAGATTTGTAAGGTTATGCTCATTCGTCATTCTGTCATACATTGTGTTCCAGAGCTTTTTATAGCTTTCCGGCTCGCAGTCGCCCCACCAGAACCAGCCGCCCGAGGCTTCATGCAGCGGACGCCATATTATCGGAACACCCATATCTCTGAGCCTTGCAAGCTGTTCCGAGATAAGGTCGATATCCTTCATAAGCAGTTCATAGCCTTCATCGTCCTCGCCATTCATTATTTTGTCAAGGTCGATGTTTGAAGCTTCCTTATAAAATGATTTGTACCACGGATTGTCGTTGTCGTTCTTTGCATACTGCTCGGGAGAACTCCAATGCCAGCAAAGCTGAACGATGCCGCCTACATTTTCATACCAGTCGTAAGCATATTCAACGGTTCTGCCGCTTGCTCCGTTTTTCACGTTCTGACTTGCATAGTCCATCATATCCATTCCGAGAACAGCGAACTGCTTTCCGGTCGCTTGTTCAATTCTTGAAAGCTCGGTGGACTGTCTGCCCTTGTCGGCGAACTGACCTGTAAGGGTATAGTTTCCGTAGATATCGCAGAGGAACTTATAAAGCCGCTTGGTGTTTTCATCGGCGTTCGGGTTGGAGAGCGGTTCGGTAATGCTGTAAGTATCATCGTTGATAGAGGTATTTGCAGTTATGATAAGGCTGTCGTAATCAACATATCCCCATTGCGGACTGAGCGTGATTGTGTGTTCTCCTGCTTCAAGGTATATGCCTTTCATATACGAGTCGGATATCTCCTGCGAACCGGCGGTCTTGATGTCGCCCGAGTGTTTTCCGTCAATGAAAACGTAGTTTACTCTGCCGCCGTCGGGAGTATTGCAGCGGAAGTTAAGGTCGTACATTCCCGAGTTCTCAATCGTGATCTTAAACTCAATTTTGTCGTTTTGGCTGTTCAGTCCTGTGACAAAACCGCTTCCCGAAAAGCCCTCGGCGTCAACAGACTTGCAGTTTCCCGAAAGCTCTGCTTCTTCAGCTTCGAGAACAAGCTCAAATCCCTCGGGAACGCTGTTCTCCGTGAGCGGATATTTCGTCAAGTCAAGATTTTCGTTGAATTCTGTGCGAATTTCGCCGTAAATTGCGTCAATAGCAGGCTCTTCCGTATTTTCCGCAGTTGTTTCAGCATTGTCGGCTGTTGCGGACGGTGCTGCATCTCGGTCTGTCTTTTGGCAGGCTGCAAATGTTGTTGTACACAGCAAGGCAGCAATTGCCGCAGCTGCTATCTTTGAGGCTTTTATTTTCATTTTTGTTCCGCCTTTACTTTAAAAATCCGTTTACGATCTGTTCTTCCGCTTCTGCCTCGGTAAGACCGAGCGTCATAAGCTTCACAAGCTGCTCTCCGGCGATCTTTCCGATAGCTGCCTCGTGAATGAGCGAAGCATCAATGTTGTTCGCGTCAAGAGCAGGAACTGCGCTTATTTTCGCATTGTCCATGATAATTCCGTCACATTCCGTGTGACCCGTGCAGGCAGCGTTGCCCTCTAATTTTGAGTAGAAGATCTGCCTTGAATTATCCTTTGCAACCGAGCGCGAAACAATGTCCGCGCCCGAGTTTTCACCGTTAAGCTCGGTGTTGTAGGTACTTTCGGCGTACTGGTTTCCGTGTGTCATAAGCCGCTCGCGTACAACAAGCTTTGCGCCCTTGTCAAGCTTCGCGATAGTCGTGCGCTTGGTGGAGTCCACGCCCTTTATCTGAACCATTTCCATCTCCATGGAGCTGTTTTCCTCCATATAAACCTCGGTGGTCGGGTTCATAATGCGCTCACCGCTGCCGTCGCCTTCACCGTAGTGCTTTTCAACGTATTTTACCTTAGAATTTTTGCCGACAAAGAAGCGGTGAAGTCCGTCATGCTGTGATTTTTGCGTTCCGCAGTTGTGTATTCCGCAGCCTGCAACGATAACAACGTCCGAGTCCTCGCCAATATAAAAATCGTTGTAGACCGTTTCGGAAAGTCCGCTTTCGCTGATAACAACGGGGATATGAACGCTCTGATTCTTTGTTCCCGGCTTTATCTTTATGTCGATTCCCGACTTGTCCGTTTTTGTTGTAATGTCAATGTTGGCGGTCGTGTTTCGTCCTGCCGCCGCGCCGTTTGCGCGGATATTGTAAGCGCCCTCTGGAACGCTGTGCAGGTCAGCAACCTCCGAAAGAAGTCTTTTCTGTATCTCGTCTAACATAGCCTTGCTCCTTTAACCCATGATTCCCCGACAGGGATTTACTGCGGAAGCTGTGCCTTGTATCTTCGGAAGAATATCCTCTCGCTTGCCGTAGTGGAGAATTTTGCCGCCCGAAAGCACAGCTATCTCGTCCGCAATGTTTAGTATCCTCTCCTGATGGGAGATGACGATTATTGATTTTGATTTGTCCTCATGCATTTTCTCGAAAACCTTGATAAGGTTGGAAAAGCTCCAAAGGTCGATGCCTGCTTCCGGTTCGTCAAAAACGGAAAGCTTTGAATTTTTTGCAGCGATGCCTGCGATCTCGATGCGCTTTATCTCGCCGCCCGAAAGGCTCGCGTTCACTTCTCGGTCGATATAGTCTTTTGCGCAGAGTCCTACTTCGGACAAATACACGCAGGCTTCGGAAACGGAAAGCTCACGCTTTGCCGCAATGCGCAGCAGGTCGATAATGCGT
>CAMJES010000264.1 GCA_946404705.1 uncultured Ruminococcus sp.
AACTGCGCCATTTGTGTTTTTATCTTGCGTGTGAAAATGCCCTTGATGACCTTCCAGTCATTCATTCTCCATGCTGTCATCATAAGAACGCCTGCGAGAGCTGCGAGCGGTATTCTCGAGATAACGGGTGCGAGGAAGAACATTGCTGCAAGAAGAACTACCGAATGGAAAACGCTTGTAAGTCTTGTTTTTCCGCCTGATTTGATAGCAACGGCTGTTCTTGCGATAGCTGCGGTCGCAGGAACTCCGCCGAAGAACGGTATCACCATATTGCCGATGCCCTGCGCGATAAGCTCCTGATTTGCGTCAAGCTTTTCGTTCTTCATTCTGCCTGCGGAAGCGCCGCAGAGAAGGCTTTCGATAAGTCCAAGCGCTGCGATGGAGATCGCAGGAACGATAAGCGCTTCGACCTGACGAACGGAAACAGCGGAGAGGTCAAGTCTATCGGGAAGGAAAATGCTCTTTGGTATCTCTCCGACCTGCGCAACGTCAAAATCAAAGATAAATTCGGCAATTGTCGCAAGGATAATTGCG
The DNA here is from genome assembly GCA_946404705.1 of uncultured Ruminococcus sp. Classification (GTDB taxonomy): domain Bacteria; phylum Bacillota; class Clostridia; order Oscillospirales; family Ruminococcaceae; genus UMGS363. The sequence goes on from CAMJES010000264.1 coordinate 535, forward strand.
GCGAGCGAGCCTGGGAAATACTGGTTGATCTTTTTCGGGTAGAGAGCCATAAAAACGACTACTGCCGCGCCGATAAGGAACGCCGCAATGTTAAAATGCTGCTCCAAGGTAAAATAGCTGATGGTTTTTGCGATAGTAGTTTCGCCCGAGCAGGTAAGACCGGTGAAGTTGTTTATCTGACCGAACGCGATGATGATTGCAATACCCGAGGTAAAGCCCGTTATAACGGGAAGCGGTATGTAGGAAACTATCTTGCCGAGCTTAAGCAGACCGCAGACGAGCAGAATTATACCCGACATAAGGCTTGCGATAAAAACGCCCTGAAGCTCGTATTTTGCAACGAGAGAGAGCAGGATAGCAGTCATAGCGCCGGTAGGGCCGCTTATCTGATATGAACCGCCCGAGAGCGCACCGATAACGATACCTGCGATGATAGCCGTAACAAGACCTGCCGCTGCAGTCGCCCCCGAGGAAACGCCGAAAGCGAGCGCAAGCGGAAGAGCAACAGCAGCAACAGTAACGCCTGCGAGAGCGTCCTTAGCAACAGCGCCTGCGTTGTAGCCACGGAACTCGTTTTTGAGCCTTGTTCCGTAATTTTTAAAGATATTCAAGAAAAAACCCCCTAATTCTTTTTTCAAAAAACTGCCTTTACTATTTTACTCCTCTTTTTCTCAAAACACAAGTAGAATTGTTTTGACATTTATCGGCAGAAATTGTGCAGAATAAACAGCGCTGTTTGAGTGTGGAGTGTGGAATTACGGTGTATGCTGCGCAGACGATTAAAAACTCCAAACTTCACTCTCCAAACTCCACACTCAAAAAAGCATTTTCTTAAGATATCGTCCCGTATAAGACGCTTCGCATTTTGCTATTTCTTCGGGTGTGCCGCATTTTACGAGCGTTCCGCCGCCTACGCCGCCTTCGGGGCCAAGGTCGATAATATAGTCGGCTGTTTTTATTACGTCAAGGTTATGCTCTATGACAAGGACGGTATTTCCGCCCTCGGTCAGTCTTTGCAGGACTTCTATCAGCTTATGGACATCGGCGGTATGAAGTCCCGTGGTCGGCTCGTCAAGTATATAGAACGTTCTGCCCGTTGCACGTTTGGACAATTCGGTCGCAAGCTTTACTCGCTGTGCTTCGCCGCCCGAGAGCGTTGTGGACGACTGCCCTATTTTGATATAGCCAAGCCCGACCTCCTGCAAGGTTTTCAGCTTTCGTGCTATTTTCGGGATATTTGCGAAGAACTCCACGCCCTCGTCAACGGTCATTTCCAGAACGTCATAGATGTTCTTGCCTTTATAGTAGACATCGAGCGTTTCGCGGTTATAGCGCTTGCCCTTGCAGACCTCGCACGGCACGAAAACATCGGGCAGAAAGTGCATTTCTATCTTTATGATACCGTCGCCCTCGCAGGCTTCGCATCGGCCGCCCTTTGTATTGAACGAAAATCTTCCGGGGCCGTAGCCTTTCATCTTTGCGTCATTGGTATTTGCGAAAAGCTCACGGATATCCCCGAAAACGCCTGTATAGGTCGCAGGGTTTGAACGCGGCGTTCTGCCTATCGGCGACTGGTCAATAGCGATGACCTTATCGAGATTTTCCAATCCCTCCATACGTTCGAACTTGCCCGGTCGTATCTTGGCACGGTTGAGCTTTGCTGCAAGGTGCTTATATATAATTTCATTGACAAGCGAAGATTTTCCGCTGCCTGAAACGCCCGTAACGCAGGTCAAAATTCCGAGCGGAATTTCAACGTCGATTTTTTTGAGGTTGTTTTCGGCAGCGCCGAACACGCGCAGGAACTCTCCGTTCCCCTTTTTGCGCTCGGACGGAACAGGTATAAACCGCTTTCCGCTTAAATACTGTCCCGTTATGGAACGCTCACATTTTTCGATATCTTCGACTGTTCCTGCGGCAACTATCTCGCCGCCGTGTACGCCTGCATAGGGGCCAACATCAACGATATAATCTGCGCTTCTCATAGTGTCCTCGTCATGCTCGACAACGATAACGGTATTGCCCGAGTCGCGCAATCTTTTCAGCGTTGCGATAAGCTTGTCGTTGTCGCGCTGATGAAGTCCGATAGACGGTTCGTCAAGGATATAAAGCACTCCGACAAGTGATGAGCCTATCTGCGTTGCAAGGCGTATACGCTGGCTTTCGCCGCCCGAAAGCGTTGCCGCCGAGCGTGAGAGCGTAAGATATTCCAGTCCAACGCTTTTCAAGAAGCCAAGTCTGCTGTTTATCTCCTTTATAATGCGCTCGCCGATAAGCCGCTGTGTTTCGGTAAGCTCAAGACCTGCAAAAAAGTCCACGCACTCGCTCACCGACATATTCGTAAGCTCCGAGATATTCTTTCCGCCGACCGTGACGGCAAGGCTTTCGGGTTTAAGCCTGTGTCCGTGGCAGTCGGGGCAAAGCACCTCACTCATACAGTCCTCTATCTCGGTGCGGCTGTACTCGGAATTGGTTTCGCTGTAACGTCGCTGGAGGTTGTTTATGATACCCTCGAACGGCTGATAGTAAGTTCCGCCGCCATAGACGTTTGAACGGACAATTTTAAGCTTTTTCTCGCCCGTGCCATAGAGGAAAACGTCCACGACCTCTTTGGGCAGGTCTTTTACGGGCGTATCGAGTGAAACCTTGTATTCATCGGCAATCGCGGAGTAATACATCATTGCGATAGAATCGTCATTCAGCGTATTCCAGCCCATTGCCTTTATCACGCAGAATTTTGTCGAGAGGTTCATGTTCCTTGCTGTTAGGTCGGGT
>CAMJES010000265.1 GCA_946404705.1 uncultured Ruminococcus sp.
CGGTTTTGCCATAGCCCGTTGCTCCGTAAATATAGACATTCTGCTTTAATAGCTTGGCTGCTTCCAGCTTTTTGAAGGCTTCGACGGGTTTTATATATTCGTTCAATGATGTTCACCTCATAAATTACCCATTTTCTATATTATATCACAACTTTTGAAAAATGTCATCACCTTTTTGGGTGAAAAATGCAGAAAAAAGCAGTATTTCCCTGCATTATCGTTATGATATTTCGCTGTAATAAATATTCTCTCCGTCAACAGTGAAGTTCACAAAATCGGTTATAAGATAATCACCGAATAAAAATATATATTAAGGCAATTACAGATATTAACCCTGCCCCTGACTGTTCAGTGCACAGTCGAGAGCAGGGTTTCATTTTTGGGTATGAATTTTAAACTGTGTAAATGAATTTCCCACAACAATTTCGACAATACTATATTTGCAGCCAAACATAGGCAAAAACTCAGCAAAGCTGAGTTCTGAGGAGCGACCCGATGCAGGCTGCTGAATAAAACGGTGAAGAGCAGCGGCAGAAATGTTGCTGCTTTTCTCATTCTTCACCGGATATTCCCGGAGCGGATAAACCTCGGGAGTTTGAGGGCAGAGCCCTCAACAGCCGTCAGGCTGCTAATCTGTCCTCAAAGAAAATCGCAAACTGTGAGTACGCAAGTCCCCAGTCTCTAACAGTCATATCTAATCCTGATTTTCTAAATCGTGATTTGATAGTATGCTCGATTATAAAAAAACAAGGAAAAGACATTTTGGTAAGTTTTCGACCAACAAAGTACCGAAATCGGCGTAGCTGTAACCCTTATTTCATCAATAAATCAAAATCACTTTTCGGCAAATAATTGTTACCATTAACTTCACGGTAAGCACGTTCAAGCTGAGCCAGCTTCGACTTTTTATCCTGCTTTGCGTATGTAGGAGATAACTTTTCCATCATTCTATTTGCTGTATTGAAAATATACAGTTTCAGATTATCCCTTAACTTCATATACTCCTCAATCTCATGATTAAGCTTGTCCCTAAGCTGCTGAGTCATTTGATCGGCAAGCTGTTCTGCCTGACGCTTAATGCGCTGGTTAGCTTCTCTGCTAAGCTGTTCAGCTCGTCTTCTTTCGACTTCGGCAGCTTTCTTGTCTTCATCGGAGGTCAGCGTGTTATTGGAATACCGTTTCATCATTTCAACCGATTCCATATAATCGTCATATTCGGTTTTATCCATCTCATACTTTTCAGAACCCGAGAAAAGCTTGAATTTCTTTTTAGGCATTTTAGCAGCAATATCAGCCAGCAAAGCTATCTGTATGCGTTTATCGCGAATATCATTATTCAGACGTTCATTTTCTTCGGCAAGCTGTTTGTTTTCGCTTTCAGCCTGCTTGAATATATCTTTTGCACCCAGCTTTGCTTCCTCTATGATATTTTCTGCTTCTGTCTGAGCCTGTTCTTTGACCGCTTTAGCATCGAGCTTTGCATTGTCCAAAATGTTCTCTGCTTCCTGTTCTGCACGTTCTGCGGTTGCTTTTGCGTCAAGCTCGGCTTTTTCTGTTATGTTCAGAGCATCCTGCTTTGCCTTCTTAACGATTTCCTGTGCATCGGCTTTACCTTCACGGATAGCCTGCCTATAAATCTTCGTTGTATAGGTTTCGCCCCTGTTGTTCAGACGTTCTTCATCCTTGGTTTTTGTTTCCAGACCATAGCAGCGGCAAATTTCTTTTAAGATATCACGTTCATCATCCCGCCAATCAATAAAGGCGGTATTTTTGTTTTTATATCCCATATTTGCCAATGCTCTTTCATATCCGACCTGCTTTTCGGGTCCCTTCACATATCCCGTTCCAACCGGTACAATGTCAATATGAATGTGCGGAGTGCCGTGCCATTCGTCATTGTGTATAGCAGCGTACACAACACGAAAATACGGATTGCGTTCTTCAAAGGAGGGGATATAGATATCTTCTGTTTCGGGGTCGTTGTCATCAAGACGTTTGAGATACCGGTTTCCATTTTGATCCTCAACCTTCTTAAAGCGTCCGCCGTTAAAGTATATTTCAAGCATTTCTTTGGCAATTTCGGATTTTGGATTAGGCATCAAATTACTGCTGTTGGTTACGGCGTTCCCGTTATTGTCATAATATGTGTTGTCATATTTGTCCCACTTCACAGGATTTCCGTCCTTGTCAATAAAGTTGCCGTATTCGTCACGCATATACAGACCGAAGTCCTCACAGCCACCTATTTGAGACAGCTCTTCATAGAAGGATTTTATCTCATGCTTGCCCCTTGCGTTGGAAGTGAGAATCGTCTGCGCACTTTCGCTGTCGGGACTGTGATGAAATAGATATTCAAAGTAGCTTTTTCTGTCATATTTTTTTCTGTTCGATCTTTTCTGTTTAAAGTTGTAGTCATCAATAGCGTCACCGAAGCATTCTTCGTAAACCTCTGCCAGAGTTTTATCTACAAATACGATGTTATTTTTTGTGAGCTGTGGATCGACATTTTTAGGGATGAACTCACGCCTGTTGTGAGCAAGGTTGCCTGTCTGACCGTAACCTAAATCCTTGTTTTGATTTGTTGTAATACTTGTTTTCATAAAATTACGTCCTTTCGTATTGTCAGTTTATTGCGTCTAAAATTTTGTTAATCGAAACAGAACATGCGTTTGTTTCATACGCCATGACACTATTGACAAAAAGCCATAGTTTTTCATCAATAGTTGGCGCAAGGGGAGAAGATTTCACCCTCCCCCCTTGACCTCCTACCCTAAATATATATCCCATATCATACTGAACTTTTTTGTGTTCAAAATCATCGGATATATGTTTTTACGGAAGCAGGCTCCCGTCGGGTTGGTTTTCTTACAATCAAGGAGAAGTAACGGGGGAGAGAATAATGTATGCTTTGATGTCGTTTTTTTGAGCCGGAAGATTTTTCATCTATATACGGGACGGTCGTTGCCGACCGTCGGATGGTTTTTAAAAGGATAAACTCAAGAATATGTCAGCAGTTCTTGTGTAAACCCTTGTAATTATCATTCTCACATAAACAGCAGCTGGGCTGCTGTCGGTGGGTTTTCAAAGGTCGGTTAAGAGAGTAACGGCAATGTCGGCAGCTGTTGCTTTCTTGACTGCCAATTCAACAAAAAGGAGCTGAACAAAATGAAGTTGCACTTCAATCCCATATAGCAATATGCTTGCTCAACATTCATGCTGTCACAAATCAAAACAAAAAAACTTCATAACAAGAAAGGACGTTCATACCTATGACTATTTCCGAAATTAAAATTCGC
>CAMJES010000266.1 GCA_946404705.1 uncultured Ruminococcus sp.
CCCCGGTGTTGTCCAACCAAGGCTCTTGGTGATTTTTGTAAGGTAGTTGATAGCCGCGGACGAACGTACAATGGAAGCGGCAATGAAATCAAATCCCATTTTTGCGCCGAATTCAAGGTCGTTCATATCACGCTCGGAGAGATACGGCATTGAAAGCTCCACTCCCGGAACGTTGATTCCCTTGTTGTTGGAAAGCGTTCCGCCGTGAACAACGGTGCAGACGATATCCGTGTCGCTTATCTTTTCTGCTCTTAACTCAACGGCTCCGTCATTGACAAGTATAGCCGTGCCGATGTTAACATCCTTGGGCAGATTTTTAAAGCTGATATACGCTTTTTCGGCGGTACATTCGCACTCTTCTGTCGTAAGCGTTATAGTATCTCCGTCATTGATCTCGACAGGCTTATCGTCGACAAACTTTCCGAGCCTTATCTCGGGGCCTTTTGTATCAAGCATTGTAGCGATAGGCAGTCCAAGCTCCTCGCGAAGACGAACGACCTGCTCAAAACGGCGTTTATGGATCTCAAAATCGCCATGTGAAAAGTTGAAACGTGCAACGTCCATGCCCGAAAGCATCATTTCACGGAGAATTTTGTCGTCATCGGTGGCAGGGCCTACTGTACAAACAATTTTTGTCTTTCTCATAATATGACTATGCTTCAAACGAAGCATAAGTCCTCCTTCCTTGTAATAGATATTTCAGAATTTTTTCCTATTCTATATTTTACCCAATTTACCCATAAAAATCAATACAAAAATTATTGTTTACCTATATTTAATGCGAATACGTTTACTGTAAACCATTACTGTACGAAAGAGGAAAAATTTTCGTATAAAACGCCGGAAATACTGTCGTTTTGGATATGGAATACAAAAGCTTGGTATGATATAATTAAAGAAAGAATTCAAACCGTTTTTTTTATCGGAGGTTTTTTATGTTCAATATCGCAGTTGCACAGTCAGGCGGCCCGACAGCAGCCATTAATTCATCACTTTCGGGAGTTTTCTCGGGCGCTTCGTCACGCCGAGAGATAGACGGAATATACGGCTCGATAAACGGCATCGAAGGTGCAATAAAAGACAACCTTATCGACCTTACCAAGATCCTCACCTCGGAATATGACATAGATCTTCTCAAAAAAACGCCGTCCACAATACTCGGCTCCTGCCGCTATAAGCTCAAAGATTACAGAGAGGACAGCAGCGACTACGAAAAAATCGCCGCAACCTTCCGAAATCACGATATAAAAGCTTTTTTCTATATAGGCGGAAACGATTCAATGGATACCGTTATGAAGCTTGACGCCTACTTTAAGGAAACGGGAATTGATATCAAGGTCATCGGCGTTCCGAAAACCATCGACAATGACGTTATGAATACCGACCATACGCCCGGCTTCGGCTCCGCCGCAAAGTACGTTGCCGCAACCTTGCAGGAAATTATCCGCGACAGCCGCGTTTACTCTATCCCGTCCGTAACTATTGTTGAGATAATGGGCAGGGACGCAGGCTGGCTCACAGCTTCTTCCTGCGTACTCCGTGCAAACGGAGAGCCTGCTCCGCACCTTATCTATCTCCCCGAAGCGCCGTTCTCGACCGATAAGTTCCTCGCCGATGTAAAAGAAGCGCAAACACGGTATAAAGCTGTTATTGTAGCAGTTTCCGAGGGCATAAGCTGTGAAAACAGACAAACGGGCTTCTCCTCGGAGCTTACAGACGCATTCGGACATAAATTTCTCTCGGGAGTGGGAAAATACCTTGAAAACATCACCGCCGCAAATGTCGGCTGTAAAGTGCGCTCGATAGAGCTTAACGTTATGCAGAGATGCAGCTCGCATATCGCGTCGCTCACCGATATCAACGAAGCCGCACAGATAGGCAGCGCCGCAGTCGAAGCCGCAATGAACGGCGAAAGCGGAAAGATGATGATTTTCCACCGTATCAGCAATAATCCCTACCGTGTTGAGATACTCACCTCCGATATAAAGTCTATTGCGAATATGGAGAAAAAATTCCCGACCGAATGGATATCCAAGGACGGGAACAACGTCACAACAGACGCGCTCAACTATTTCCTGCCGCTTATCCAAGGCGAAGTCCACCCCGAATATCGCAACGGAATACCGGTGCATTTCAGACTTGACCAATAATATGATTATTAATTCGGAATGCGGAATTCGGAATTATTGTCAAAACCAACTTTGCGAAGCAAATCTCGCGAAACGAACGCTGCGCTTTAATCAGAGGTTCCCTAATTCCGAATTCCAAATTACGAATTACGCATTAAAAAAAGCTGCCCGAAACGGACAGCTTTTTGTTTACTTTCTGCGTGACTGGCTTCTGCGCTTGTTGTCAACATTCTTCTTGATGTCGCTCATGCGCTCTTCGGAGCTTTGCTTGAAGCGGTTCATCATATCTTCAAATGCCGCTTCGGGCGTCATCGGCGCTTTTTCCTGCTGCTGGGCAGGCCTACGGTCGCCGCCTCTTGTGTTGTTAAACGGCTTTCTGCCGCCGTTGTCACGGTGCTGCGGCGGAGGATTATCAACAGCCTTTTTTATCGAAAGAGATATCTTGCCGTTCTCACCGACAGAAAGAACCTTGACCTTAACGGCCTGTCCCTCGGTAAGATGATCTCTGATCTCGTTGACAAAGCTGTTTGCGACTTCGCTGATATGTACCATTCCTGTGGTTCCCGGCTCAAGCTCGACAAATGCGCCGAATTTTGTTATTCCGGTCACCTTTCCCTCGTAAATGTTTCCAACTTCAAGCTGCATAAAAAGATTTTTAACCTCTCGTTATTTAAATTTTTTATTCTGAAAGAAGCCTTTCGTCAAAGCTCCTTTAGTTTCTCGTGGTATCGTAGAAGCGGCGTTCATTCGGATATGCAAAGCCGAGGACTTCTATTGCGATCTTTTCCATATATGCGCGTTCATCGTCTTCGGCAAGTATGGAAGCATATTCGTCGTTTTCTGCTTCAAGCAGGGCGGCTTTTTCTTCAAGCTGCTCCAGCTTTTTCTTTTTTTCGGCGATATCTGCCTGAGTTACAACAAATGAGCAAACCGAATAAACGAGGACAGCCGCTCCTGCGAGCGATGCAAGGCCTTTCATAAAAGGGCCGCCGTTTTTTTTGCGGTTCTCGGATCTTTCCTGCTTTTCCTTTTGCTTTATATAAGCCTTGTAGGTTTTTCCCATTGCTGCACCTCCGTTCCTTGACAATTTGCCGAAATATATTTTTATACTAATTCCAAATCGTTCTATAGACAAAGCCGACAGATAGAATAAT
>CAMJES010000267.1 GCA_946404705.1 uncultured Ruminococcus sp.
GTCGCTGCGATGGCTCTGCCCGACCTCGGCTGGCTCGGCGTGTTCGGCGTCGTTTCGCTCACCGCCGGCACCGGCGATTTCTACAACATCAAAAACGCCCTGACGCAAATGCCCAAGCACGCTCGCTGCTATTTATATAAGTACAATTCATATTGGTACATGCCGTGATTTCCGGATGCTGAAAAAAGGCAGGCACATGAAAATGTGCCTGCCTTGTCCATTTGCAGCGCTTTCCGGTAAGTGTATAGTGGGATGTGGGATCCGCGGCATGAACCGTGGGAGAGAATAAGCCGGAGGAGCGTCGCAAATGTAAGATACTATATAGCGAGGTTATTATGTCATAGTTGTTGCATCATGTCAAGCTATATTTGTTGCACAAGATAAGGTAAGGGTGGTGTAAGGCGGGATAAATCGCCCTGAAAGGGTGCCTGCAGTTTTGAGCGAGCTGATTTTCGTTCAGACAAGACAACAAAATTCCGGCAATACTTTGTGTATTACCGGAATTTTCTGCGAAGCATGGACGGGAAAAAGCCGCACAAAACCGGCTTCATTCCGTCCTATACTGCCCTTGCCTTTTATTTTTCCGTAGCCATGGTCATAAGCGCCTGCTTGAGACGGAAGATCTGCGTTGCGTGCGTGACATTCAGCTCGTCAAGCTGCTTGTCGGCGTATGCCTGCTGGTAGTCGTAAATGTCCTTGTAGTATTCGTACCATTCATCGGAGTATTCGGGGCAATACTTTTGGATAAAGGCTAATTTAGCCTTGTAGGTATCTTCATCGTTAAGCAAGCCTATGCTGTTCTGATGTTCGATCTCGTTCCATTCGGATCTCATTGTGGCTTTCCGTTCTTCGGCAAGCTGTTCATCGGCTTTTTTGAGGTTATCGGCATAATCGTTCTGCAAACCTATGAGATCTTCGTAATACCGCCAATGATCGGTACAGCTTTCATCGCCGTACTCATTCCAGATACGCTGTTTTTCTGCGATAAGGTCTTCTTCCGAGCCGATAACGCCGATAGCATAATCGTGTTCAGCCTGCTGCCAGCCTTCTTTGAGCTTGGCTGTCATTTCTTCCTGCGAAAGCTGCAGCTCTTCGGTTACTTCGCCTATTGCGTTGTATGCCTGTAAACCTTGGTTGCGGTAGTAATCGGCTAAATAGGAATGACCGTTGGGGTCAATATTCTGCCCGAAAGCTGTTGCTTCGGGAGTAATACCGTACATTTTCGAAAATGTTTCATCTATTTCCTGTATGTCGGCTTCTTCCTGCTCAATTTTCGCTTTAAGATCCTGCATAGTTCTTTCTTTTTCAGCTGAAAGATCAATGTATCTGTTTAGGTATTGAGAAAAAAGCTCGGGGGAAATGTCCTGACCGCCGACATTAAGAAGATCGTTGGGATTTTCCTCGAAGAAATCAAAATATTTTTTTACATCTTGTTTTTCGAAATCCGCAAGCAGTTCGGCAGGAATATCACGCATATCCTCCATATACTGCCTTTCGGCTTCGACTTGTTTCTGTGTGTAATTCGTGATGTTGTTATAATGCCCCTGCAGCATATTCTGCTTGGCTTCTTCAACACCTTTTCGGCGCAGACTTTCTATAACATTGTTTATGCTGTCGTCAAGTTCATTGTATGCACCTGTTTCCTCATCAATAAGACGAATGGAATCGGGCGCAAGGTCTTGCAGTTCTTCGGCAAGAAGCTTCATTTCAAGGCTTGCTTCGCCTGTCAGCTTATACTGTTCATAAAGCGTTCTGTACCTTTCAGCTTTGCGCTCTGTAATATCTGCTTCCGTTTTTGATTTTGCAATAATGGAATCGGCTTCGACTTGAAGTTCTTCCTGCGTTTTTATAGCCGCATCTGCTTTTGCAACATACAATCCGACAGCGGTCACTACTCCGACTAATGCCGATGCAAGCAATACATAAGGGTTTGCGTTTGCAACCAAATTGAACGCCGTTTGAGCAATAGTCGCACCATTCGTAGCAACTTCATAAGCCACGACAGCCGCCGCTGCTGCTCCTGCAACGGTTGTGATATTATCAAAATTATCGATAAACCAGCTTGCGCCTTCGATTGCGTTCGGAATGATATCATTAGCAAGCTTTTCTGCGCCGCTTGATACGATTTTTGAAACTCCGTCGGAAATCTTATCGAAACTTCCCGATAGTTTCCCGTTTGTAAGGCTCTGCGACAACGTTCCGATATCCTCGGTAACGTTCTGAACCGCCGTGCGCATAGGCTCCTGAAATTTTTCGTAAGCCGCAATGCCCAAGCCTTCAAGAGCGGACTGCATGATAGTCAAGTCGCCTTTGAGGTTATCGTCCATTGTAGCCGCCATATCAGCCGCCGCACCCGAGCAGTCGTCAATGTATCCCGAAAGCTCGTCAAAACGCTCCGCAGAGGTGCCGAGCAGAGCATTGACCGACTTCAAGTCTACCTTGTTGAAGATGTCGCTTAAAGCCTGCGATCTGTCTGCATCGGTCATCGTGCCGAGCGCATCGTTGAGGTCATAAATTATGTCCTGCAGGCTGCGCATCTTGCCTTCGTTGTCGAAAACAGCTACACCAAGACCGTCAATGGCTTTTGCAGCCGTACTTGTCGGAGCAGTAAGCGACAGGATAATATTTCGCAGAGCTGTTCCGCCCTCTGCACCCTTGATACCGTTATCGGCAAGAATACCGAGGACTGTGTTCATCTCGGTAACTCCGCCTGCAAGGTTTTTTGCCGTGCCGCCTACCGTGAGGATAGCTTCTCCGAGCTGTGATACGGAAGTATTTGATTTCTGCGCAGTTACAGCAAGCTTGTCCGAGAAATCGGACATCTGACTTGTTTCCAAGCCTAAAGCCGACATAGCGTCCGTTATCATATCCGAAGCCGCCGCAAGCTCCATTCCTCCTGCCGCCGCAACGTTAAGTACGGTCGGAAGTGCGCTGACCGCCTTTTCTGCATCATATCCTGCAAGGGCAAGATAGTTCAGAGCCTCTCCTGCTTGTGAAGCGGAGAATTTTGTCGTTTCGCCCATTTCCTTTGCGGCGTTGGAAAGAACATCGAATTCTTCTGCCGCCGAGGTGATACCCATAGTAGCTGCGACTTGTGACATTGAAGCTTCAAAACCCGAGCCGACAGCGATCATCTGTGTGGGGATCTGTGCAACTGCTTCCGATATCTGCGAAACCATATTTGCGGCTATGTTGCCTATCGCTGTTCCTGCTGCAACGGTCAGCGAGCTTATGCCTTTATCAAAACCGCTGTTGTCTATTCCTGTTTCAAACAGTA
>CAMJES010000268.1 GCA_946404705.1 uncultured Ruminococcus sp.
GATATCATAGCCGGTGACTGGAGTTCAGACGTGTGCTCTTCCGATCTGAATAAAAGCTGTTCACGGCATTATGCTTTGCTGCGGCGGAGATGCACTTGAATTCATCGAGCGGATGCCCCGAGATATACATTCCCGTTGCTTCTTTTTCATACATAAGCAGCGTTTTCAGCGGATATTCCTCGCTTCGGTGAAGATTTTCGATAACGGGCGGCTCTCCCGTTTCGGGCGAATCGAAAAAGCTCATCTGCCCCTCGATATTGTTCCGCGCGTCCGTCTGCAAGGCTATGAAAATGCGGTCGTAGTTCTCTGTCATCTCACGGCGGTTAAGGCTGAAGCTGTCGAATGCGCCGCATTTTATAAGGCTCTCGACCGCCTTTCGGTTAACATCCTTTCCGCTCATTCTTCTGCAGAACTCGTCAAGCGAACGGAACGTTCCGCCCTTTCTGCGCTCCTCGATAATATTCTCAATAGCAATTCTGCCGAGATTTCTCACCGCAAGCAGTCCGAACCTTATGCCGTTTTCGTCCGCGGTAAAGCCTGCGCCGCTCTTGTTTATATCGGGGCAGAGTATCTTCACGCCGTTTTTCTCGCAAAGTGAGATATAGTCGATAAGCTTACCCTGCGAAGCAAGCTCGCTCGTCATAAGCTGCGCCATATATTCCTTATAGTAGTGACATTTCAGATATGCCGTTTGATATGCAACGTGCGCATAAGCCGCAGCGTGGGATTTGTTGAACGCATAGGAAGCAAAGCTCGACATTTCGTTGAAGATATCCTCGGCAATTTCGGCTGAAACGCCGTTTTTCACCGCACCGTCAATGAAAACGCTGCGCTCTTTTTCCATAACGTCGGCTTTCTTCTTCGCCATTGCACGGCGAACAAGGTCGGCTCTGCCGTAGGAATAGCCTGCAAGCTTGCGGCATATCTGCATGACCTGCTCCTGATATACGATACAGCCGTAGGTCACATTCAGTATATCTTCAAGCAGCGGATGCTTATATGTTATCCGCTCGGGGTGGCGTTTATTCTCGATATATCGCGGAATGCTGTCCATAGGCCCCGGACGATAGAGTGAAAGCACGGCTATAAGGTCTTCTATCGACCGCGGTTCAAGCTGCGAAAGCACCTGCTTCATTCCTGCGCTTTCAAACTGGAAGACCGCGTCCGAATCGCCTGCCGAAAACATATCGAAAACTGCCGAATCATCAAGCGGTATATTTTCGATATCAAAATCGGGTTCAAATCTTTGTATGCTCTTCACCGTGCCGTCTATGACCGTAAGGTTGCGCAGCGCAAGGAAGTCCATTTTGAGCAGTCCGAGGCTTTCAAGTATGTTCATCGGGTACTGTGTAACGATAACACCGTCATTTTTCTGTACGGGAACATAGTCGCTGACGGGCGCGTCCGAAATGACAACTCCTGCCGCGTGGGTAGACGCGTGGCGCGGCATACCCTCTATCTTCCTTGCCGTGTCGATAAGCTCGTGAACGGTGCTGTCGGCAAGATACAGCTTTTTCAGCTCCGCTCCGTTTTCAAGCGCACGGTCAAGCGTTGTATGAAGCTCAAAAGGGATAAGCTTTGCGACCTCGTCCACCTTCTGATAGGGCAATTCCATAACTCGTCCGACATCGCGCACGGCGGCTTTGGCAGCCATAGTCCCGAACGTTATAATCTGCGCAACTCTGTCGCTGCCGTACTTGCGGATAACGTAGTCAATGACCTGCTGGCGCTTTTCATAGCAGAAATCAATATCAAAATCGGGCATTGAAACACGCTCGGGATTGAGAAAACGCTCAAAGAGCAGATTATATTTCATCGGGTCGATGTTCGTTATTCCTATGCAGTAGGCGGCAATGCTGCCTGCGCCCGAACCTCTGCCGGGGCCAACGGGAATATCGTGCGTTTTTGCGTAGTTCACAAAATCCCAAACTATAAGATAATAGTCGGTATAACCCATTTTGATTATAACTTCAAGTTCATATTCAAGCCGTTTTGCATATTCTTCGGGCGTTTTTTCTCCGTAACGTTTGCGCAGTCCGTCCCTGCAAAGCTTTACGAAATACTCGGTGTTGTCGGTCACGCCCTCCGCTTCATATCGTGGCAGCTTTATCTTGCCGAACTCAAACTCGACATTGCAGCGTTCGGCTATTTTTACGGTATTTTCAACAGCTTCGGTATGACCTGCAAAAAGCGCAGCCATTTCATCGTGCGATTTCATATAGAACTCGGTTGTAGGGAACGCAAGCGGAGAGGGTTGGCTCAGCGGTGTGTTCGTCTGAATGGAAATAAGCACCCTTTGTACCTTTGCGTCCGCTTTTGTTATATAATGTGCGTCGTTAGTTGCGCAAAGCGGAATACCCGTTTCCGCCGAAAGTCTGTATAAAAGAGGCAGGACGGACAGCTCCTCTCGGATGCCGTGATTTTGTATCTCGATGAAATAATTATCACTGCCGAAGATGTCACGATACAAAAGCGCAGTTTCCTTTGCCTTTTCGTACTCGCCGTTAGAAAGCAGCCTTGGGATTTCTCCTGCGATACAGCCCGAAAGCGCAATTATGCCCTTGCTGTATTTTCTGAGGACTTCGGTATCGACCCTCGGCTTATTGTAAAAGCCCTCGGTGTAGCCCGTCGAAACTATCTTGACAAGGTTTTGGTAGCCCTCGTTACTTTCGCAGAGCAGTACAAGGTGATAAGGCTTTCCGTCAGCGCCCGGCAGCTTGTCGAAGCGGCTTCGTGGCGCAACATAGACCTCGCAGCCAATTATCGGCTTTATCCCCTGCGATTTTGCCTCGTTATAAAATTCGACCGCGGCATAAAGATTGCCGTGGTCGGTGACTGCAACAGCCGTCTGCCCAAGCGCCTTTGCCCTTGCGACAAGGTCTTTTATGCGGCAGGCGCCGTCAAGCAGGCTGTATTCGCTATGAAGATGAAGATGTACAAAATTATCCATATTATTCCTGTGTTGTTTCGTTGTATTCCTCGCGAAGCTGTTCGGCAAGCGCGGATATCCTCTTTAGGCGGTGATTCACGCCCGAACGTCCAAGCGGCTTTTCCAGCTCCTCGCCAAGCTCTTTAAGCGACATTTCGGGGAATTCCAGCCGCACCTGCGCAATTTCCGCAAGGTCGGGCGGCATATTTTCCAGTCCAATCTTATCTATTATATATTCGATATCCGCTATCTGCCTATCCGATGCTTTGAGCGTTCTGTCGATGTTGGCGGCGTCGCAGTTTGCAATTCTGTTCGCCTTGTTGCGGCCATCTTTAAGTATTT
>CAMJES010000269.1 GCA_946404705.1 uncultured Ruminococcus sp.
ACCACCGAGATCTACACTCTTTCCCTACACGACGCTCTTCCGATCTTGTGAATTCGTCAAAGTTGTCTTCCTCGGTGGCATTGCCGTCGGAAGATTCACCCTTCTTCTTTGCGGTATTGCTTATTTTCTCCGCCTCGGCGATAATGTCTATCTCCTCCGCGTCGGATTTTTCCTCGGACTTCTGCGGTTCTTCGGATTCCTGCTTTTTCCTGCTGTTAAGCTCGGCACGGATCTTATCCTCGATCTCTTTCATAACGGCAGGATTATTGAGCAGATACTCCTTCGTGTTGTCACGGCCCTGACCGATCTTTCCGTCACCGTATGCGAACCACGCGCCGCTCTTTTTGATTATATCAAGCTCGACCGCAAGATCGACTATCTCGCCCACACGGGAGATACCCTTGCCGAACATCAAATCGAATTCGCAGTCCTTGAACGGCGGAGCGACCTTATTCTTTACGACCTTGCACTTCGTTCTTGCGCCGATGACCTCACCGTTGACTTTTATAGCCTCGCCCTTTCTTACCTCGATACGAACGGAGCTGTAAAATTTGAGCGCGCGTCCGCCGGTCGTGACTTCGGGATTGCCGTAGACAATGCCTATCTTTTCACGCACCTGATTGATAAAAATCGCAACGCAGTTTGTCTTGGAAATTACCGCCGTAAGCTTTCTCATAGCCTGCGACATAAGACGGGCGAGCAGACCGACATGGTTATCGCCCATTTCGCCGTCAATTTCAGCCTTTGTTACCATTGCCGCAACCGAGTCGATAACGATACAGTCGATAGCTCCCGAACGGACAAGCGCTTCGGCAATTTCAAGAGCCTGTTCGCCGCTGTCCGGCTGGGAAACGAGCATTTCATCAATATCAACGCCGAGAGCCTTGGCATAAACTGGGTCAAGAGCGTGTTCAACGTCAATAAATGCGGCAGTTCCACCCTGCTTCTGCGACTCCGCAACTATCTGGAGCGCAACGGTAGTCTTACCGGAGCTTTCGGGGCCGTATATCTCGACAATTCTTCCCTTAGGAACGCCGCCTATGCCGAGCGCAAGGTCAAGAGTGAGCGAACCGGTCGGAATAGCGTCCACCTCAAACTGAGGGGACTGTCCGAGGCGCATTACTGCACCTGCGCCGTACTGCTTTTCAAGGTGGGAGATAGCCGCTTCAAGCGCTTTCTTTTTTTCGTCTGCATTTTTTGGTTTATTTATAGTATCCTTGCCCGAGGTATCGGTTTTTTTCTTTTCTGCCATGGGGAACAACCGCCTTTCAAATAAAAAATCGAACATCTGTGCTGTAATTATAGCATAAGATTTTGCTTTTGTCAATGCTAATTATATCATATCCCAATAAAAAAAGCAAATCAACAGCGCAATAAAAATTAAGGTGTTCATACTTTCGGACAGGTGAAAATAATTATTGACTTTTGTGCGTATGATGTGATAAAATATAGATATAAAATCTGCCAAAACTTTTAGGAGGTCAAAGTTATGAACACAAAATCAGTGTATAAAATTTCATACGGTCTTTACGTTCTCACCGCATCCGAGGGCGACAAGGAAAACGGCTGTATAATCAACACTCTTGCACAGCAGACGAGCAGCCCTATGCAGATATCCGTTACCGTCAACAAGGCAAACCTTACCCACGATATGATAAAAAATACGGGAAAATTCAACGTTTCGGTCATCGACCAGTCCGCTGATTTTTCGCTGTTCAAGCATTTCGGATTTCAGAGCGGCAAAACTGCGCAGAAATTCGGCACACCCGATTCCTATAAGTTCTCGCCGTGTTACAGCGACAACGGACTGCTTTATATAAAGAGCGGCACGAACGCATTTATGTCGGGAAAGGTCGTAAACGAGATAGACCTCGGTACACATACGATGTTCATCGCTGAAATGACAGACGCCGAAGTGCTTTCGGACAAGCCTTCCATGACCTACGAATACTATCAGGCAAATGTTAAGCCGAAGCCTGCCGCACCGAAGAAGACCGGCTGGGTATGTAAAGTTTGCGGATATATCTATGAGGGCGAAGAGCTGCCCGAGGATTTCGTATGTCCTATCTGCAAGCACGGTGCTTCGGATTTTGAGAAGATAGGTTGATTTTTTCATTTATACCAAACACTTTCTCGGCACTTGACAAACCATATAAATAGTGCTATAATTGAATATAGTTTAAAAATAAAATCGAATATTGGGGAGCGTAAGACCATTGTTGTATGTGGCTGCTGAGAGGAGGTTCGACCTCGACCCGTGAACCTGATTCGGATAATGCCGACGTAGGAAATTAGAGTAAGTCTATAATTGCGCCGTTTTGCGGCTGAAAAAGGTTCTTCATATAATGGAGAGCCTTTTTTATATGCTTGCTTATTACAGTATTGCTGCGTCCGAATTTCGGACGTTTTTTATTTTTAAGCAAAAATTTTTTTGATTAGGATACGCTGATTATTGCTGCGGCAAAGCGCAGCGTTAGTTTCGCCGTTTTGAAAAATGCACGAGTTTACGTCTTTGAGTTCATTTTGAAAAACGGCTGAAACGTATTAATCAGCGTTTCCTTGGAAAGGAAAAAGAAAAATGGAAATCTCAAAAACACAGAAGCTTACCGAATGTGCGGTAATGCTTGCACTCGCAACAGCATTGTCCTACATAACCGTTTATAAACTTCCTATGGGCGGCTCGATAACCGCGTTCAGCCAAGTCCCGATGATCATTATCGGCTACCGCCACGGCTATAAATGGGGAGTAGCAACAGGTTTTGTTTACGGCGTCCTCCAGATGCTTTTGCAGGGACTTGGAAACTTTGCCTATGTAAGCGGAATTGTCGCATATCTTATCCTTATCTTGATGGATTATGTGCTTGCGTTCACATCACTTGGATTTGGCGGCGCGCTTTTTTCAAATTCGAAATTAAAAGCACCGATCGCAATAGGCATAGGCGCAGCAGTAGGCTCTGCACTTCGTTTTGTGTGCCACTTTATCTCGGGAGTGACTATCTGGGGCGACTATGCAGGCGGATGGCAGAATGTCTGGGTGTATTCGCTCACATATAACGGATCGTATATGCTTGCGGAATGTATAATAACGATTGTCGGAACAGCCGCACTTGCGCTTGTGCTTGATTTCAAAGCAAAAAATCTGCGCCGCAGAAAAACCGAAGCATAAGAAATCGCCGTTAAAACCGCGAAGCGGACAAAAGTTTACGTCCACGCTTTTTAAAGGGTGG
>CAMJES010000270.1 GCA_946404705.1 uncultured Ruminococcus sp.
TATCATAGCCGGTGACTGGAGTTCAGACGTGTGCTCTTCCGATCTCAAACATCGTTAAGCTTATCAAAAACGGCGGCAAGCCCATACTTATGGGACTTACCTGCTGGGTCGCAATAACCCTCGTTTCCCTCGGTGTTCAGCGCCTTACGGGAATTTATTACACCAATATCTAAGGAAACGCTGATATTGCTGCGGCAAATACGTTTCTGCTGCTATCCGCCATAGGTTTCCTATAACGGCAAAGCAGCTTAAAAGCAGCATCTACCGAATTTTCCTTAGTATGACCGCTTATTTTCGGAGGTAACAAATGGCTCTTGACGGAATTTTTCTCAGCTGCGTGAAAAACGAGCTGGAACATCTCATCGGCAGCAGGGTGGACAAGATCGCCCAGCCCTCCCGTGAGGAAATCATCATCACAATGCGCACAAGAGGCGGTACGGAGAAGCTTATGCTCTCCGCTTCGGCAAACTCCGCCCGTGTGCATATCACAAAGGAAAGCGTTGAAAATCCAAAAGTTCCGCCGATGTTCTGTATGCTGCTGCGCAAGCACTTCGGAAACGGCAAGCTGCTCGATATAAGGCAGGACGGACTGGAACGCATACTCTATTTCGATTTTGAAGCTATGAACGAGCTTGGCGATATGGTGAAAGTCACCCTCGCAGCCGAGATAATGGGCAGATGTTCAAACATTATCATCATAAACGCAGACGGAAAGATAATCGACAGCATTAAGCGCGTTGACCTTGAAATGTCGGGCGAACGCCCCGTTCTCCCGGGAATGAACTATACTCTTCCGCCTAAATCCGAACGGCTCGATTTCAGAAGCTGCACAAGAGAGGAACTCTCTGCCGCGCTCGAAGCTATGCCCGACGCCGACCTTGCAAAAACGCTTGTCAAGGTCTTTGAGGGTGTTTCTCCGATCGTTGCCCGTGAATGGGTTTTCTACGCCGCAAAGGGTGACCAGATACGCAAAAGCGAGCTTACCGCCGATATCCTCGACAGACTGTGCTTTGCGCTGAAAAAATCCGCAGACGAGCTTGCGGACAGCTCGAACATCTACACCGTTGTCAAGGATAAGGACGGTTTGCTCAAAGACTTTGCGTTTATGAATATTTCGCAGTACGGCGCACTTATGGTGACAAAACCGCTCCCGAACGCCTGCGCTGTGCTTGACTATTTCTACTCCGAGCGTGACAGCGTTTCAAGAATGAAGCAGCGTTCTGCCGACCTTTATAAGCTGCTGCTCAATACAACCGACAGAATAGCACGAAGAACCGAAGCGCAGAAGCTTGAACTCGCCGAGTCGGAAAAGCGTGACGAGCTTAAACTCAAAGGCGACCTTATCTCTGCCAACCTCTACCGCATTGAAAAGGGTATGGATAGGATAACAGTCGAGAATTTCTATGACGAAAACTGCCCTATGGTGGAAATTGAACTGGATAAACGTTTAACTCCGAGCAAAAATATGCAGAAGTATTACGCGGAGTACAGAAAGCTTGATACTGCAGAAAAAATTCTAACCGAGCGAATTTCGCAGGGCGAGGAGGAATTGGCGTATATCGACAGCGTTTTTGACGCACTTACCCGAACCAAAAGCGAGGACGAGGTCAACGAACTGCGAATGGAGCTTGCCGAGCAGGGTTATCTCCGCGCAAACAAGCTCAAAGGCAAGCCGCCGAAGTCAAAACCGCCGCTTGAATTCACCTCACCGGACGGCTATACTATACTTATAGGCAGAAACAATATCCAGAACGACAAACTCACCACAAAGCTTGCGGATAAAACGGATATCTGGCTTCACACCAAGAATATCACGGGTTCGCACGTTATAATCCGTACAAACGGGGAAACTCCGCCCGATGAAACGATACTTTACGCAGCAGGACTTGCAGCTTACCATAGCAAAGCGAAGAATTCCTCACAAGTTCCTGTTGATTATGTCAACGTAAAATATGTGAAAAAACCGTCGGGTGCAAAACCGGGAAAGGTTATTTTCACGAATAACCGTACAGTCTATGTTACACCGATAGATCCTTATACGAACGAATAAAGATAACACGCCCGAAAAGATTTTTGTTCTTCTCGGGCGTGTTTCAAAATATAATACCGCTCCCGAAAATATATCGGAAGCGGCTCAAAATGATTATTCTATAACGATCAAACCTGGCTGTTGTGGTCAAGGAAGTCCATAACATCATCAACAGTTGTGAATGCAAGTGCTGTGCAGGTATCAGCGCAGCCGTAGTAGATGCAGATTCTTCCCGTGTCAGCGTCAACGAGGTTAGCGCAGGGGAATGTAACTGCGTCTGTATCACCGATAAGCTCATAGCTTGTCTGGGGGCTGATAAGGTAGGAAGCACCTCTCTTAAGAACCTTCCAAGGCTCGTCCTTATCAAGCAGAGCTGCGGAGAAGCTGTAAACGTAACCGTTGCAGGAAGTAAGTACACCGTGGTAGAAAATGAGCCAGCCGCGGTCTGTTTCTATCGGAATAGGGCCTGCACCCATCTTTGTGGATTCCCAGCCCTTTGAGGGACCCATAACGTGTCTGTGTTCGCCCCAGTAAACGAGGTCGGGTGACTGGCTGATGAACATATCGCCGAAAGGTGTATGGCCGCTGTCGGAAGGACGGCTCATCATCATATACTTGCCGTTGATCTTTCTCGGGAACATAACGCCGTTTCTGTTGAACGGAAGATAAGCGTTTTCGGTCTGCTTAAAGGTTTTGAAATCGGTTGTTGTTGCAATGCCGATGGTCGGCTTCCAGCCGTAGGCATTACACCATGTTACAATATATCTGTCTTCGCCTTCGAGCTTGCATACACGGGGGTCATAGCCGTACTGCCACTCTGCAACTTCGGGAATATCACATTCAAAGTGAATTCTTTCCTCGTTGATATCCCAATGGATACCGTCCTTGGAGAAGCCGACATGGAGTTCCATGTTTCTTTCTCTGTCGTCAACACGGAAAACGCCTGCGAAGTTGTAATCGCCGTTCTTAAAAGGAACAACGGAGCTGTTGAAGATCGAGTTGGAAGGCTCTCTGTAACCGTTAGCCTTCTTTACCATGATCTGATCTCTCTTGATTATAGGGTTTGCGGAATATCTCCATACTACATCTCTGCAGTCGGCAGGCTTTTCCTGCCAAGGAATGTTGGGCATTGATACGCCGTTGAGTACTTTTACGTTCATTGGTTTGACCGCCTTTCGTTA
>CAMJES010000271.1 GCA_946404705.1 uncultured Ruminococcus sp.
CCACCGAGATCTACACTCTTTCCCTACACGACGCTCTTCCGATCTATACGATTCCTCGGTTCGCCTACTCCTCTCCCCGAGCATGAGGCGGAGATGATTAACTGGCTTGCCAACGGTGGGAAGATAATAGAACCTTCTGAGGCGATCGTTGATGAAAATGGCAATATAACGGGGTTCAAAGGGTTTCTGAATGGCTGCGAGGATAAAATACGCTTCGTGAACAAGCGGCAGAAAAAGGCATTGATCGCAGTCAGATTTGACGGAAAGCTGCATAAAGCAAATATTTCTTTTGATTTCCCCAATGAAGAACAAACAGACGACATTACCGGACAGGGTTGATTCGTTCCCCTGTCCGGGGGCGGCTGTATATAGAAAATTTTAACGGACAGCGGCAGCGCTGAACCGAATGGCGAAGCATACCGTTTTTTTACCCCATTAAAATGCGTTTTACAGCCATTCTATAATTTTTTGGGAAAAGTTATACCCTAAAATCAAAAGCGGCTCTGAGGGCGTTTATTTAGCTCTCAGGGCGTTTCTTTGTTTTACATATTCGGAGGTGATAATATGAGCTTAAATCCGGTAGCGAAAGAAAGCCTTGCGGCATTGGCAGGTGCTTTGGATCAGCATAAAGACAACAAAAATACAAGCGGTCAGACCGTGGTAGATTTTGTGAACGAGCTTCTTTCGGAACCCGACCGGAAAAAGCGCAAGCAGATGATGAAGGACTTTTCTGCAAGGCGTGCAGACGTTGCGAAATTTTTAAAGGATAACGAGGATCTCATCAATGCCGAGGCTGAAATGGCTCTGGTCGCTGCAGCTGTCGGAACTACCGTGACGGAAAAAGAGATCTCCTACAAGGGCGGCAGGCGCACAGTTTCCACCAAGCGCAAGCATATTCCGCCGAATGTCGGGGCTTTGAATTTGTATCTTAAAAATAAAATGCCGGATAAGTATTCGGATAAGCCTAAAACCGAACCCGAATTTGAGGACGTTTCCGACATTGAGGAGG
Source organism: uncultured Ruminococcus sp. (assembly GCA_946404705.1). Taxonomy (GTDB): domain Bacteria; phylum Bacillota; class Clostridia; order Oscillospirales; family Ruminococcaceae; genus UMGS363. Next base: position 1,010 of record CAMJES010000271.1, read on the forward strand.
ATATTTATGGCGGCGAATAAGCAGGTCAAGCGAAAAAAGACTATACCGTATAAATTCGGGGAAAAGCACAAGTCATATATCCGCAGCTGTCGTGACAGTATGATAAACGTTGCGGAGGGTGCGGTCAGAGCAGGCAAGACGGTCGACCATATCCTTGCGTTCTGCACGGCTCTTAAAACCACAAGAGATAAGATCCACCTTGCATCCGCTTCAACGGTCGGCAATGCCAAGATCATTCTCGGCGACTGCAACGGCTTCGGTATCGAGCATTATTTCCGCAATCAATGCCGTTGGGGAAAATATAAAGGCAACGAAGCTCTTATCATAAAAGGTCCGGACACGAACTACCGTGAGCGAATTGTCATTTTCACCGGTGCAATGATGGAAAACAGCTTCAAGTCTATCCGAGGAAACTCCTACGGAATGTGGATAGCTACGGAAATAAATCTCCATGCGAAAAGCTTTGTGCAGGAAGCCTTTAACCGTACCATTGCGGCGATCGACCGTAAAATATTCTGGGATCTTAACCCCGATAACCCTAAATCATGGATATACACGGAATACATTGATAAGTACGCTGCGCAGAACGAGGCAGGAACATTCCTCGGCGGCTACAACTACGGACATTTTACCATTGATGACAACGTAAATATCACCGATCAGAGAAAAGCGGAGATAAAATCGCAGTATGATACGTCTACTATATGGTATAAGCGTGATATTCTCGGTCTGAGGATCCCTGCGGAAGGAATTATCTTTGAATCCTTTGCAAACAATACCGTCGCATATATAGTTGACAGCATAGACAAGAACCGCATCACCTCTATACAGATAGGGATCGACTTCGGCGGCAACAAATCCAAGACCGTATTTGTCGCCACGGCATTTATGGAAGGCTTTAGGCAGCTTGTTGTTATAGCCGACCGAAAGATCGAGGGCGGCAAGGGTGAAATAAGTCCCGAAACGATATACAGTGAGTTTATCGCTTTTGTAAAAGCTCTTTATCAGCGTTTTAACCCTATTTTAATAAAGGTCGCATGGGCGGATAACGAAAACCAGACAGTTATAAACGGCTTGCGCTTTGCCTGTCAGAAGGCAAGGCTGTTCTTAAAGATCGCCGACTGTTACAAAGCTCCGAGAAATGACCGTATTTCCGCCTTGTCGTCCCTTATGGCACAGGGCAGATTTTATGTCATGAAAAACTGCTCGAATGTTATCGGCAGCTTGTCGGAGCAGATATGGGATCCTAAGATAACGGATAGGGACGAACGTCTTGATGACGGTACCTGCGATATTGATACCGCCGATGCACTTGAATACAGCTTCAGCAAATTCATAAAGCCGCTGCTTGCGGCAGGAGGTGAAATAAATGAACAGCGAAATAATTAACTATCTTAACAAAAACTGCGGCTGCAGCCTAAGCGGTGATTACTATAAAAACATAGACGAATGGCACAGCTGGTGGGCAGGCTTCCATGAACCCTTTCACCGCATTAAAACTTCCAACGGGAAAGAGCGAAAAAGCCGTGATATGTACACCATGAAAATGGCAAAAAAGGTCTGCGAGGACTGGGCAAGCATTCTCATCAATGACAAGACCTCTATAAATATTGATGATGACCACAGCGAAAGGTTTATTGTCGGAGATACGGAAAACGGCGGAGTGTTCGGCAGCAACAATTTCTGGAACGAAGCAAACGGACTTATGGAGCGAATGATGTGGTCGGGAACGGCTGCGATCGTTATACGTCTGAAAAACGCTTCCGTAAACGCTGACGGAACGTTTCGCCTTGATCCCGAAACGAGGATAGACCTTAACTATATCGATGCAGATATGATAATCCCTCTTACCTGCGACAACGGCATAATAACCGAGGCGGCGTTCTGCTCCGAGCTTTGCATTCACGGCAAAAACCGCATTTACCTTGAGATCCACCGCCTTGACGGTAAGGAATATATTATCGAAAACCATATTTTTAAAGCAGAAAGCGGCAAAGCGATACTCATTGAAGACGAGCTTCCCGAAAGCGTTCCGAAGGTCATACGGACAGGCTCTGACCGACCGTGGTTTTCGATATGCAAGCCTGCAGCGGTGAACCCATTACCCAAAAGCAACGGTCTTGGATGTTCTGTTTTCTGCAATGCCATAGACAACAGATCGGAAGAGCACACGTCTGAACTCCAGTCACCGGCTATGATAT
>CAMJES010000272.1 GCA_946404705.1 uncultured Ruminococcus sp.
CTCTTCCGATCTAGTCCTCGCAATAACGCAGACAGCTCCCTTTTCAAGCATTTCCTCGGCAGCCGTGTGACCGTCGAAGCTTCTGCCCTTTACGCATACGAATATAAAACCCGATTCGACCTCGTTAGTGTTGTCCGTTATTCCGAGGACTTCTTCGGAACCGAATGAAAATGACGCTTTTGACTGCATAACATCGGCAGTATCATTGATAAGCTCGCTGAGTTTCATATTAAAATCCGCCTTTCACCGTGAGATTTTATCCCTCGTCTTTGATGATGAAATATACTTCGATAATTGTACCCTTCGGAACGACATCGCCCTCTGCGTAGTTCTGGCTGTGAGCAACGGCTCCTGCGTGGCTGGAAGCACCGTCGCCTGCCTTGAAGTTGAGGTCGTTCTGGGTGAGCGTGTAGTTAACATCGGAAAGCGACATTCCGATGACGTTCGGAACGGTCGTGTAGTCCGTTTCGGGGTTTTCGTCCGTGTAAAGGATGACCTTGCCGTTTCGCCGCAGAGAGCTGCCCTTTGCAGGTATCTGAGCGGTGACATAATCGCCGTCGCCAACGACAGTATACTGAAGGTCGAGCGCTTCAAGCGTTGAACCTGCGGCTTCGGGGGTCTGACCCTCGACATTCGGAACGGTAACGCCAAGCTCTTCAAGCTCGTCATCCGTATATTCGGGATAGTAGCCGAGGTAGGGGAGAGCTTCCTTGAACGTGTTGGAAACTACGGGGCAGGCAACAACGCTGCCGTAGTACATAAGTGAGCCGTTCTGGTCGCGCGCACTCGGCTCATCGACCATTACAAGCATGATGATATCGGGGTCGTTCGCAGGAGCAAATCCGCAGTAGGACGAAACGTAAAGATCGGAAAGACCGGTCTGGTTCATCTTGTCGATCTTTTCGGATGTACCCGATTTTCCGCCGATAGAATAACCCTTGATGTAAGCATTTGAACCGCCCTTGTTGTTTACAACCGATTCAAGCACCTCACGCATCTGAGCGGAAGTTTCTTCGGAAATGACCTGACGCTTTATGGATTTTTCGGTGGTTTTGATAACGTTTCCGTTTGTGTCAACTATCTTGCTGACAACATAAGGCGTAACGAGATATCCGCCGTTTACAACAGCCGCATAAGCGGTTATCATCTGAATGGGAGTGATCTTGCTCGTCTGACCGAACGAACAGGACGCAAGCTCAACAGGACCCATATTTTCTCTCTTTACATAAATACTGCTTGCCTCGCCGGGGAGGTCGATGCCCGTAGGCTCGGTAAGACCGAACGCTTCAAAGTATTTGCAGAATTTGTCTGCGCCAAGCGCCTGACCTATCTGAATGAAGGCAGGGTTGCAGGAGTTTGTCATCGCCGTGGTGAAATCCTGCGTTCCGTGGGAGTATCTTGACCAGCAGTGTATCAGCTGACCCGCAACATCCATAGCCTGATTGCAGGTGAAGGTCGAATCGAGTGTTATCGCACCCTCTTCAAGCGCCGCAGAACCCGTAACTACCTTAAATACCGAACCCGGATTGTAAAGCTCGGTAACAGCCTTGTTTTTCCATTGCTTTTCGCGAAGTGCGGCATACTCCTCGTTGTATTCGGGAGTTCCTTCAAGTCCTGCAAGGTAGTTAAGGTCTTTCTTGGAATATATCGAGTTTCTGTCGTTAAGGTCGAAGCCCTCAACGCTTGCCATAGCCTTTATCGCACCTGTGTTTACGTCCATTATTATCGCGCAGGCACGTTCCTGAACGTTGTTTTCAACTACTGCCTGTTCAAGATATTTTTCGACATAATACTGGAGCGTCATATCGAGCGTGAGATAGACCGAGTTTCCGTCCTGCGAATCGTATATCTTGTCGTTTTTGTAGGGCATTTCGTTTCCGAATGCGTCAACAGCGGAGATGATCTTTCCGTCAACGCCCTTGAGATAATCGTTGTAGTAGGATTCAACTCCGTAAACGCCGTCACCCTCGTAGTTTGTGAAGCCGATGACCGAAGCGGCAAGCGTTCCCTGCGGATAGTAGCGCTTTGTGTCGACCTCGGTGTAGATAAGGTCGCCGAGCTTTTCGTTTGAAGCGCGCAGGAGTATCTTATCAGCAACAGGCTTTTCAATGGATTTTGCAACGCAGGCCCACTTGGAATCCATATCCGAAAGCTTCTTCTTTATCTCCTCAGCAGTAACGTTGTCCAATTCTTCGGTAAGGATAGTCACGCAGGCGTCTATCTTGCGCTGGCGCTCGGTCTTGCCTGTTTCCTCAGATATCTTTTCATTGTCGGATTCGGAAAGTCTGTGCGGATTGAGAATTATGGAATAGACCGTTGCCGACTGCGCAAGTATCTTTCCGTTGGAGTCATAGATAGATCCGCGGTTGGCGTTTACGACCGTGCTTTGGAACTGATTGTTGTTCGCCATAGCCTGATATTTTGTACTGTCCGTGACGGAAATGCTGAACAGATTTATTACAATGACCGCGGAAAAAGCAAGCATCAATGGGAAAATAACGAGATTGAGCTTTTTCTTCATTGAATTGTTTGGTCGAAGCGACAATTTTGATCTTCCTTTCGGGGGGGTTGGGTACTTTGGCTTATTTAGCAAAATGTGGGCTGCACCTGCTTTCTCTGCTGTACAACCCCATTGCTGCAGCAGAGCTTTGTCTGCTGTAAAAATTCTATTTAATTAACCGCGGATATATTCCAGAAAATCTTCAAATGAGTGTTTTATCTTAACAAAAAGGTTCTCGCTGTCCTCGGGAATTTCGATAACATTTCCGTTTTCAATGTTAAGATACTCTATCTGTGATTTGTCGAGCTTCTGCATACCGAGAACGTCAACTGCGTAATCCTCAACGGCTTTGAGCGCGGATTTGCTTTCGATAGCAGTCTGCATACGAACGTTTTCACTTTCAAGTATCATCACCTGATCGTTGAGCTTGTTAATATCGGACATAACAGTCGCCTGCTGAACCTTCGGATATACCACAAGACTTAAAACAAGAACAGCCATAACAGCGGTTATGATTATTTTCGGCGCAGAAGCCGACGGCTGCGGTTTTGCCCTGCGGACTACTATCTTGGCTTTTTCGCTGTCGGTAAGCTTTGGCGCTGCATTTTCATATTTGGATAGATCGTATGCTGCATTTCCTCTGTTCATTTTACTTCCTCTTTTAAGATCGGAAGAGCACACGTCTGAACTCCAGTCACCGGCTATGATA
>CAMJES010000273.1 GCA_946404705.1 uncultured Ruminococcus sp.
TTCCTTTCAAGCTTTAATTTTTCTGTTTCCATTATTGCTTGAAAGGAAGTCTATTCTTCACTTTTACACAAACTTTTCGGCGGTCTCGCGTTTTTGTTATCTCTCTTCAGGCGGACAGATCTTCGGGAGGATTTCAAGGAAGTGCTGGCCAATCTTCTCTGCGTCATAGCCGTTGGCCTCGCAGATGAACCGGACGGTATCCGGCAATCACACATGGGGTGTATACTATCAACTGTAAGGAATTGTTTATGGACGCAAAGGAGGATAACGCCATGACGCAGTACAACAAGATCACCGCGCTATATAATATTTTCAATAAGGCAGATTTTATTGCCAGAAAGCGTATTCGAAATCATCTGCAAATGTCGGGGCGTCAATGCCAATTCCTGCGGTATCATGCATTGACGCGGGCGTGCAGAATATTCAGCAAACCTGAATTAATGGCCTAATCATTTTTTCTTTTCTTTCCACATTTTTCAACAAGGGAATTATATTTTATATTCTGTATCGCCTTGGTTATCGGCGTTGACAATGCACCTGCGGCAATTCCGATAATCCAGACGTATTTCCATTTTGTAAGCAGTCCGAAAAGAACAATCAGTGCAGCAGAAGCCAGCCAATACAGAATCTGAATTTTGCCGCTTGACTTATTAAGCTCCTCTAAGATATCAACACCCGCGGATTCGTGCGGTGCGGTTTCAATAAAGGCTGCCGCTCCGGCAGGTCCTGAACACGAGCGAAAATCTTCGCTGCATTCCTTAGCTCCTGCGGCGTAAGTATTATTGTTAAGTATTTCAAGAACCGCAGAACGGATTCCCTGCGCCGAATCGTTTGTAAGCATAACTCCCGCCCCGATTTCTTTTGCCCGTCTTGCAACTGCCTGCTGTTCGCTTGTCTGCGGATACAGAATCATCGGCGTCGCCATATACAGACTTTCGGAAACACTGTTCATACCGCAGTGCGTAATAAATGCATCCGCTCTTGACAAAACATCAAGCTGATCAACATAAGGATATACTTTAATATTTTCGGGCAGCTCTCGAAGAACGGAAATATCAAGTGCATTTCCGCAGGAGATTATGACATCAACCTTTTCGTCTTTGAGAGCATCAATGCATTTGGCATAAAAATCAGGTCTGTCGTTTATAACCGTTCCCATTGAGATATATACGAGCGGCCTTTCTTTTTTTTTGAATGGCTCAGTCTTGGAAAATACAGATGGACCTACAAAGACATAGTGGTCAGAAAAGCTTTCGGAGTACGGTTGAAATCTTTCCGATGTATAAACAACCGAGTCGGTTTTGTTATCACTCTGAACAAGAGACAATGCGTTCTTTACCTTGTAGCCGTAAGGTTTAAGCATTTTCAGTTCCTTTGATATTTTCGGCAGCCCGAAAACCATATCCGCAAGTTCCTTGGGGGAGTTTTTCATATACTGCGAAGCCATCTGATTGAATGCAAATGTGCTTGTCGAAACAACCAACGGAACATTGTGTTTCCATGCGTTCAGCTTGCCCCAGAAACAGACGGAATCGGCATACACGACATCGGGCTGAAAGGTTTTGAATTCCTCATCAAGAAAAGCGTCCATACTAAGAGTAATACGGATATCCTGAATTGTCATTTCCGTAGTGGAAACATTTTTAAGTCCTGTTTCTTCCTTTTCCGTTAATTCGCCGAGGAATGCGTTGCACGAAACGAAATCCGCACCTGTCGCCTTTATTTTGTTCTCAAACTCATCAAACGAATAAAACCTGACAGTATTGCCGCGCTTGACTAATTCAGACGCAACGGGAAGCATAGGATTGGTATGACCGTGAGCGGGAATACAAAAGAATGCTATCTTTTTCATTTGTTATCATCGTCCTTTTCAAGAAACACCTTGCCAAACAGCTCCGAAAACTCCTCTTTCGGAGGAATTACAATTCCTCTTTTCTCATCCCCGAAAAGAAATAAGGTGTCGCCGGGCTTTATTCCGAATATCTCGCGTGCCTGCTTGGGTATTACAATCTGTCCCTTTTCACCAACTGTAGCCATCCAAGCATATTGACCTTTCTGTGCACTCATTTCATTCACCTCCAAAGTATGATTTGTTATACAAATTATACTCCGAATTTATTAAAATGTCAATAAATACGAAAAAACACTTGACAAAACGCTACCGGGCTCTTTGCTTTTTCCGCTTTTCAAGCTTTAATTATTCTGTTTCAATTATTGCTTGAAAGGAAGTTCATTATTCACTTTTACACAAACTTTTCGGCGGTCTCGAAACACCAAATTTTTTTATATAATTTTCATCTGAAATTGCCCAATAACTTGGATGATATTAAAAAACTATTTTTTGTGTTGTGTTATTAATATTCTTGTCATAGTTCCATACAAGATAGTATCTGCCGTTTGTAGCAACAATCTGATACGGATTAATAATGTAGTTTCGTACTTCATTATTGCTTGTCCTGCGTGGATCCAGTTTCTTATCAATGTCATATGAGTTGTATGTAAACGATACCTGCAAGCCTCGGCTTATCGCCTTGTCAAGTGTTTCAATAGTCATAAACAGTTCACTGTTCGACGGCTGATTCTCAGGCAGATTGCGAATGTGCTTTACCCTTGATCTGAAGTAAATATTTGAAAGTCCCTCAAGCTTTTCGACAAGATCCCTGCACTGCGAATATGAGATATGGTTTGAAAACAGGACGCTGTCTATTAAAAGTCGCAGTTCACCGTCTGTAAATGGTCTGTTGATATAAAAGTCGGACAGTATTTTGCTTTCCACTTCCTCACCGTTTTTATCCTTTACAAGCCTTATTGACTCACTGTACTCAATATCGTACCCGAATTCAATCAGGTTGCGCTTGACAGACTTTCTGTCGATTTTCATACAGTATTCTTTGTCGAGAATCTCAATTATATCCTTCTGGCTGAGCCTGTGGTTTTTGTCTGAATATTTTTGAGGATATCGAGGATATTTATAATCAGCAGCTTTTTCGGCAGCGGAGCATACATACAATCAACTCATAACAAAAATATCATTATTTTACGCAACAGTAAATCAGTTCTCTTTCGGTTTTTGTAATTATTGCGAACAAACAAAATTTACGAGCTTGGCGGCGTGCTTCACCTGTACATTTAAGATTGATATTGAGCAGAGCTACAGTTTTCTTATAAGAAAAAGACTTGCACGCTTCGGATATGCAGAT
>CAMJES010000274.1 GCA_946404705.1 uncultured Ruminococcus sp.
ACCACCGAGATCTACACTCTTTCCCTACACGACGCTCTTCCGATCTCCCGTTATACCCGTTAATCTTTTGGGGGCGCTTTTCACGGTCATATTCGGGTTCTTCTTTGCGGCGGTTTCTTCACGAATGGTAGGTCTTGTCGGCAGCAGCAACAACCCTGTTTCCGGAATGACGATAGCAACGCTTTTAGCAGCCTCGATACTGCTCAAATCAACGGGAATGAGCGGCGCGGAGGGTATGACCGCCGCCATTGCGATAGGCTCGGTCATAAGCATTATCGCATCGGTCGCCGGCGACACCTCGCAGGACTTAAAGACGGGATATATCCTCGGCGCAACGCCGAAAAAACAGCAGATAGGCGAGATAATCGGCACGACTGCAGCTTCGCTCGTTATAGGCGGAACGCTCTACCTACTCGATACAGCGTGGGGCTTCGGCACTCCCGAGCTTGCAGCGCCGCAGGCTACGCTTATGAAGATGATAACCGAGGGCGTTATGAATGCACAGCTGCCGTGGAATCTTGTTTTTATCGGTGCATTTGTTGCGATAGCCGCAGAGCTTATCGGCATACCCGTTCTTCCGTTTGCGATAGGTTCATATCTTCCCGTACAGCTTTCCGCCTGCATTTTCATCGGCGGTCTTGTGCGGTTCTTTGCGGAAAAGGCTCATGCGGATGAAAAAACAAAAGCCGCTGCCGTTAACCGCGGAGTGCTTTTCTCCTCGGGAATGATAGCAGGAGAGGGACTTATCGGCATACTGCTTGCGCTTGCGGCAGTTTTCGGCATTTCCGACTATCTTGACATATCGGAATATATCGGCAGAAATTCCGCTGTTCCGTTATTCCTCGGAGTTCTTGTCTTAGCTGCGATAATTCTTTCGCTTGTAAAAATGTCCCGTCCGTCTAAAAGTGAGAAGGTATAAAAATGAAACAGATCCACCCCGAATGTGTGCCGATGCGCACAGAAAACACCGAATGGACAGCCGACAAAGACGGTCTTGTCACGATTTTAATGGAAAACAAAGGCCTTTTCAACAAGGCGTTTCAGCTTATACTGAAAAAACCGAGGTTTTCTTATATCCACCTTGACGAAAGGGGCAGCTTCTTCTGGAAAAATGCAGACGGAACGCATACGCTTGAAGAGATAGCCGAAAGCTCGGCTGACTTTTTCGGAGAAGATAAAAGCTGTGAAGCAGCCGCAAGGTTTCTCGATATACTTTGCAGCTGCGGCTTTACTAAAATTGTAAACAAAATATGAATTTCACTCTCAAAATGAAAAATTTCGGAAGATAAAATTGTATTCTTTATATAGGAGAAATGCTATGATATCGGAAAATCAGAATGAAAAATTCGGCAGCAGCGCTCATATTGAGCGTGTGCTTGCCGAATATTCCGACAGTATAGTCAAGCTTTGCTATACATATACAAAGAATATCCACGACGCCGAGGATATCGCGCAGGAAACTTTCATCGCGCTTATACGCCGAAACGAAGGCTTTGAAAGCAATGAACACGAAAAGGCTTGGCTGCTCCGCACGGCGGTGAACAAATGCAAAAACCACTTAAAATCAGGCTGGATGAAAAACACCGTTTCGCTTGAGGACGCCGAGGAGCAATCGGAGGATTTTGAACCGAATGAGAGCAGCGAGCTTGTCGAAGCGGTAAAAAAACTGCCCGAAAAATACAAACTTCCGATACATCTATTCTATTACGAGGGGTACTCGATAAACGATATTGCAAATATCATCGGCAAAAAGCCTGCAACGGTCGGAACGCTGCTTTCACGGGGGCGCGAAAGGCTGAAAGAAATACTGACAGGAGGTAACTGATAATGGAATTCAATAACGAAAACTACAAAAGATCACTTGAAAATATCAAAGCCTCCGAGAAATTTCTCGCCGAAACCAAAAGGCTTATGCTCGAAGAGGCGGCAAAGAAGCCCTCACGCAAACCTCACATCACCAAAATCACATCGTTCGCTGCGGCTGCGGCTTGTATTGCGATAATTGCTGTTATCGGTTCAAACCTCACCGACAGCAAGGACATCGAAACAGCCGTAACGGAGCAGACAACAGCTTTTACAGCCGAAACCTCCGCATCAGCGCAGACAGAACCCGAAGCTGCTGAAGAAGAGCTTGTCGCTGTACCTGCGCCCGAAGATAACACCGAAGAAATTGCCGACGAAGCTGCCGAACCCGAGGTAAGAAGCATTGCCGACGACGATGAAAGCCCCTCGAATGAAGAGGAAACAACGACTGCGGCAGTATCCGAACCTCCAAACGATAAAGCGGCTCCCGCACCGTTTTCGGAAAACGCTCAGACCGTTGACACAGCCGAGGACGAAGCTGACGAAAGTGAAGCGGACGGCGGCGGATATTATAACAATACGTCAGCAGATCCGAACAGCTCGGACAGCGATGATGACGCTGAAACTGATGATAAATGTCCCGAAATCTCAGAAGAGGGAGAAGATGCTGCGGTCGCACCTGCCTTTGCCAAGATAAAAGGCGGAAAAGCGGCGGATTTCCCCGAGTTTTCACCGAGTGACACAGAGAAGCTCTGCGAGTTTCTTTCACTTGTTTCGCAGGACGATATAAACGCCGAGGTACGCGTTCCCGAACAAAAGCCCGAAGACCTTTTCGGCGAAAAAACACTTGCCATCAATGCGGCGCTTTTGCAAGCGGCGGAAAGCCTTACACCATGTGAAAACGCAGGCTTTGAACCCGAGCTGACATTCAGTATTTTTGACAATCAAAACGGCACTCTGCTCTACACCGTACAGATAGACGGCGAAACGATCGCGGTCAGCATTAAGCACGGCGAAACGGTATATTTTGAAGCAGGCGAAGACGTTGCCGAAGCGGTGCTTTCGGCGGCGAAATAAAAACTGATGTAATAATGTTTGCAGGATTATCGCGAAGCACCGAGCAGGTCAAGCTAAGCACAGCTTGCGAGGGGTCAAGGTGGCGAGCAGCCCCTTGTCGCCGTCCGCAGACGGCGAAACTCCCCTAACAACAAACCATAGCGTTAAGCTCAGCCGCGTTAAAGCGAAAATCTAACAGCTATAAAAAGCGCAATTCAATCAAAAGGTAAAACGGGAAATGAACATCAAAACTCGTTGAACCTTAAAATTGAATTGTGCTTATTCTATTTTCCTAAAGTAAACTATCCTTGCGGTGGAATATACGAGCAAAG
>CAMJES010000275.1 GCA_946404705.1 uncultured Ruminococcus sp.
ACCGAGATCTACACTCTTTCCCTACACGACGCTCTTCCGATCTTTTCTCTTCAAGCTTTCCCTTTACAAGCTTAACGACCCTTGCGACCTCGGCAATGTCCTCAATCTGACCGTCTATCATCGCGCGTTGTGTATGAGCATACTCGCTGTATGCATTTACGGTGAAGCTTCCGTCAACCATTGTTCCGAGTACGCCGATAACATTTCTTGTACCGATATCAAGCGCAAAAATTTCGTTATCCGCCTGCTTGCGAAGCTTTTTGGCGGCAGGCTTTTTTGCGCTTTTGACCGATGAGGCCTTAGACGGCTTTTTTTCTGCCGCTGTTTTAATGTCGGATTGCGCAGCTTTAGGGGCTTTCGGTGCTTTAGGCTTGGCTTCGTCTGTTTTGGCTTTTCTTCCGGATTTTACCGGTTTTTCTTCGGTTTGTTCCAAAGCTGTTTTCGGCATTGTCATCAGTCCTTTTATTCCTTTATTTTGAATGTACTCTTGATTTCCTTAATAGCTTCGCTGTCGGAGATAATAAGCAGCTTATCGCCGCTTTTAAGTACAGATTGACCTCTCGGGATGATAAGGCTTTCGCCTCGTGTTATGGATACGATATTGAAAAGTGACGGGATCTTCATTTCCATGAGCATTTTTCCGTCATAAACATAGTTATCGGGAAGTGCAACTTCAAAAAGTGCGACCGCTCCGCCGTTTATCTGAAGCAGCTGCTTGATCTTGTTCGTATCGACCTCGCGCTCGATTATCGAAACAATGCTGTCCGTGCTGTTGATAACGGTATCAACGCCGAATGCTTTGATGACCTCAACATTTTTTGGATTGTTCGCCCTTGCGATAGTTTTTTTGATACCGAACTCGTTTTTCGCAAGCTGGCAGGATATCATGTTGCATTGGTCGTTGCCCGTAACGCTGATAAAAGCGTCTGCTTCATCAGCTCCTGCGGCTCTGAGTACCTCTATTTTTGTAGCGTCGCCGAGTATGACCGGAATGTCTACGCCGTCTGCGATCTTTCTGCTGACAGCCTTGTTTATCTCGATAACGGTAGGCTCGTGCTTATGCTCAATAAGCGTTCTTATCAGGTAATATCCGACTTTACCGCCGCCGACAATAATTACTTTCATTAAGCTTTCTCCTTATTCAACGAATTTGGCGCAGATAAGGCTGTCGCCCTTTGCAATTTCATAATTTGAGAGGAACACACCTCGAATGGAGCTGTTTTCATGCTCAATTGCAATAATAGTTTCATTCGGTTCAAGGGTAAAGTCACTTAATCTGTGTCCGATCATTCGTTTATCGACTTCAATGCTGCTTATGACTATCGAGTGTCCGTTGACAACGATGCTTTGCGAATCGCTCGGCTCGGTTAGTGATGAAATAAAGGATTCAACAGTCGTGTTTGTGGGGCAGATAGTTTTCGGCCCGATCTTTGAAAATGCTTCGCTCTTTGTTGGGTCGTTGACTCTGGCATAAGCCTGATCGATCCCGAAAAACTGCTTTGCGATCTGAACTACCATGAGATTGACATTATCGTCGGAAGTAACCGCCGCAACAGCGTCACAGTTTTCGATACCTGCCGCGCGGAGAACATCCATATCGACCGCAACGCCGACAGTCGTATAACCTCTGAAATCTTGAGATAAAGCGGAAAATTCGTCATGTGATTCGGCAATGACGGATATCTCGTGTCCAAGGCTTGAAAGCGCATTGCAAAGGTTTGAACCGAGTATTCCGCAGCCGACTACCAATATGTTCATATAGAATGGCTGTCCTTTCGGAAATATTAATATACAAAATCATTATAGCACTTTAATCATCAAAAAACAATACAAATTTTTAAAAAAGCGTTTTTTTATTTTAAACCTTTGTAAAACTGCGGTTTTACGCTGATTTAACAAATTTTGATTCTAACTCTTGACAAATTGTTTTTTTTATGATAAAATAGCAGATGTTAAATTGCCGGTGTGATGGAATTGGCAGACGTGCTGGACTCAAAATCCTGTGGTAGTGATACCGTACCGGTTCGACCCCGGTCACCGGCACCATAAAAACAAAAACCGTATTTTTGATACTTTTTGTATTGAAAATACGGTTTTTTATATTTTCGACAACCGTTATTTAAAGCGAAAATGAATGCGGAAGCAGCTCGGAAAGCTTAAATTCGCATATTCCGCCGTTTTTATCCTCGAGCAGAATTCTTATTTCGGGAGAGAACTCCGCAAGCACCTGCCTGCATATTCCGCAGGGGAATGTCAGTCCGCCGCCCGATGAGGTTATCGCAATTGCGGTAAAATCACGTTTTCCCTCGGAAACAGCCTTGAAAACGGCAGTTCGCTCGGCACAGTTGGTTGCTCCGTAGGTCGCATTTTCGATGTTACATCCGCTGTAAACGCTTCCGTCACGGCAGAGCAGCGCCGCTCCTACCTTAAAGTTCGAATAGGGCGTATAAGCATTTTCCTGCGCAGCTTTTGAAGCGTCTATAAGCTCTCGGTCAGTCATTGTTTCACTCTCCTTTGTATTTTATTATACCATAGCAACAAAGATTTTTCAACAGATTTTGTTATTTTGATAAGCTTGTAAAAACATACGAAAAGGTTTGATAAATTCTTGACAATCACTTGGTTATAATGTATAATATAAGTACAATATTTTATATGGCTGGTTTTGGAATACGCTGATTAATGCGCAGCGATCGATTTGCCGTTCCTCGCAACGGCCGAAGATACGCGGAAACAATCTGCGTTTCCCTTGTATCAGCTCAGAAAGGAAGTTTTAACATGGGACTTACTCTTGCAGAAAAGATCCTTAAGGCTCACGTTGTTGACGGCGAGTTCGTAAAAGGAAAAGAAATTGGGATCAGAATTGATCAGACCCTTACACAGGACGCAACAGGTACAATGGCTTACCTTGAATTTGAGGCAATGGGTGTCCCGAGAGTTAAAACAGAGCGTTCGGTAGCATATATCGACCATAACACTCTCCAGTCCGGATTCGAGAATGCCGACGACCACCGTTTTATCGGTTCTGTTGCAAAGAAGCACGGCATCTATTTCTCACGCCCCGGCAATGGTATCTGTCATCAGGTTCACCTTGAACGCTTCGGCGCTCCCGGCAAGACCCTTATCGGCTCGGACAGCCACACTCCCACAGGCGGCGGTATCGGTATGAT